>JALHSW010000582.1 GCA_022865365.1 Acidimicrobiia bacterium
ATGGTCTTGAGTCCCGCGGTGGCCCCGCGCTCGTTGCGCGGCCACGGCACCGTGACCACGCGCTCGGACGGCGCCCACGAGCGCGCCTCGCTCGCCGCGACCACGACTGTGGGCCTGGCGTTGCCGCGCTCGGATCCGAGGGGGGACGGCCCGCCGGTGACGGTGATGCGGAGGCGGGCTTCGGCGACGCCGTTCGCGGTGAGCACCGCATCGGACGCGGAGCGAAGCGTGGCGGAGTCGGGCGCGTGCAGCCCGAGGCCGGTCGCAGAGTGGACGAGACGCTCGTAGTGGCGGTGCCACGCGAACGGGATGCCGCCGTAGACGCGCAGGGTCTCGAACACGCCGTCGCCGACGAGCAGTCCGTGGTCGAACGGCGAGATGCGGGCGTCCTCGACCGCGACAAGAGCGCCGTCGAGCCACACGCTCGGTGTGGGGTCGCTCATGTCGGCGACGCTAGACCCGATCCCGCGGCGCGTCCTCACGCGGACTCGCGCGCCCCCGCCGCGGCAAGGAGCCGGGCGGCCTTGAGCTCGGTCTCGCGCCATTCCGCACCGGGGTCGGAGTCCGCGACGATGCCGCCCCCCACCCCGAGGGTGGTGACGCCGTCCGCGATGGTGAACGTGCGGATCGCGACGGCGAGGTCGCCCTGGTCCCGCTGGGTGTCGATCCAACCGGTCGCGCCGCAGTACACGCCGCGCCGTACCGGCTCGAGGTCTTCGATGGCCTGCATCACGCGGGGCTTCGGTGCGCCGGTCACCGACGCGGGAGGGAACATCGCGCGGATGAGCGCGCCGAGGCCGACGTCGGCGCGACGTCGGCCTCGCACCGTGCTCACGAGGTGCCACAGGCCGGGGTGCTGCTCGAGTTCGAAGAGTCCCGCCACGTGGACGCTCCCGTACTCGCAGACGCGGCCGAGGTCGTTCCGGGCGAGATCGACGATCATCAGGTTCTCGGCCCGGTCTTTGGCGCTCGCTCCGAGCCGGCTCGCGTCGGTGCCGGTGCCCTTGATCGGACGCGTCTCGACCTCGGCCCCCTGCCACGCCAGGAAGCGTTCCGGCGATGCGCCCACGACGGCGATCGTTTCGCCCCCGGGGCGCGGGAGTACGAACAGGCCGGCGTGTGGTGCGGGGTTCGCGACCGCGAGGGCGCGATGCAGCGCGATGGCGTCCGCCGCGTGGTCCCACGCCAACCGACGGGTGAGGTTCACCTGGTAGCACTCGCCCGCTTCGACGAGGGCGACGACGGCGCGCACCCCGGCTTCGAACGCCGGGCGATCGAGGTTCGAGCGCGCCCGTCCGAGTCCGACGTCGGCAGCGGGCGAGGGCGCTGCCGATGCGGACTCGAGGAGGCGTTGCAGCCGTCGACGCCCGGAGGACGAGCCCTCGAACCGGGTGGCGTCGCCGTCGATGACGAGCCGGGCGTCGTACCGGGCGAGCAGGAGGTCGGGGACGGCGTCGTCGATACCGAGGCGGGCATCGACGTGCTCCACCGCGCGCCCGAGGTCGAAGGAGAGGAACCCGGCCCACCACCCCGGCGTGAGGGCGTCGAGCGCCGCGAGTGCGTCGTTCCCGTCGGCGGCGACGACCTCCACGGGGTCCGCCGCGACTACCGTGCCCGTGCCCACCGCCAGGACCACCGGGAACGTCGATGGGTTCGGAACCGCGAGCACGGGAGCCACGTTGGGAGGGTAGGCCCGCTCCCTGACGTGGGTCGTCGCGGACCCCGCCGGTAGCATGGAGGCCTCATGGCAGCCCGTCGATCGCCCCTGCGCGCCTTCACTGGCCGATTCGGGGTCGCATTCCTCGTCGCCGCACTGTTCACGGGCGGGTCGATCTTCGCCGTCAACTACGTGATCGACACCAAGCTCGACGCCGTCGCCCGGGTCAAGGTCTCGGTCGCCGACCCGCCGCCCGAGGGTGCCAACTACCTCCTGATCGGCTCTGACACGCGGGCATTTGTCGAGAGCCCGGGGGAGCAGGAGGCGTTCGGTGGCTCCGACAACACCGGCGGTCAGCGCTCCGACACGATGATGGTGCTGCACGTCGAGCCCGACGCGCAGAAGACGCTCATCGTCTCCTTCCCCCGCGACCTCTGGGTCGACATCCCTGGCCTCGGGAGCTCGAAGATCAACGCCGCGTTCAACGAGGGTCCCGACAAGACGGTCGAGATGCTGAAGTCGAACTTCGGGATCGAGATCAACCACTACCTCGAGGTCGACTTCAAGAGCTTCCGCGGTATCGTGAACGCGATCGGGGCGGTTCCCGTGTACTTCCCGTACCCGGCCAGGGACGAGAAGACCGGTCTGGACATCAGAGATCCCGGATGTGTGCGACTCGACGGAGACCGAGCGCTCGCGTATGTGCGCTCCCGCTCCCTCGAGTACTACAGCGTGGCGAACAAGAAGTGGATCTCGGCCGATCTGGTCCCCGACATCGACCGCATTGCCCGTCAGCAGGACTTCATGCGCAGGCTGGCAGGCCTGGCCGTGCTCAAGGGTCTCAACAACCCGCTGACCGCGAACGAGATCACCGATCGCGTGCTCGAGAAGCTCAAGATCGACGAGACGCTGACGAAGGGCGATATCTTCGCTCTCGTCGACGCGTTCCGAACGGTCAACCCGAACGATACGTCGGCGCTCGAGTTCGTGACGCTCCCGTGGGCCAACGGCCCGGACCAGAAGGGGCAGTCGGTGCTCTACACCAAGGAGCCGGGCGCCGGTGCCCTCATCGCCCGCCTTCAGGACTTCAGCGGGAACCGGGCGACCCGGGCACGCACCGTGAAGCCGTCCGCGATCAGGCTCAAGGTAC
>JALHSW010000583.1 GCA_022865365.1 Acidimicrobiia bacterium
GGCTCCTGCGCCGTGTCATCAACGCAACCGGGGTGATCGTCCACACCAACCTCGGGCGTTCGCCGATCGGGAGCGGTGCGTTCGACAGTGCCCGCGGCGTTGCCACCGGATATTCGAACTTGGAGTATCGGCTCGACACCGGCGACCGCGGCTCTCGCCACGCGCACGCCGGCATGCTCCTCGCGCGAGCATGTGGTGCCGAGGCGGGCATCGTGGTCAACAACAACGCGGCCGCGGTTCTGCTAGCACTCGGCGCGATTGCCCGCGGGCGCGAGGTCATCGTGTCGCGCGGCGAGCTCGTCGAGATCGGTGGCGGCTTCCGCGTCCCTGAGATCATGGCCGAGTCGGGGTGCCGTCTCGTCGAGGTCGGCACCACGAACCGCACCCGTATCGGCGACTACCGCGAGCAGCTGCGAACGGAGACCGCACTCCTCCTCAAGGTGCACGCGTCCAACTACCGGATGATCGGCTTCACCGAAGCCACGCCCGTCGAGGAGCTCGCGATACTCGGGCCACCCGTGATGGTGGACGCGGGCTCCGGATTGCTCGACGACACGACACCGTGGCTCTCCCATCGCCCGGCGTGGCTCCACGACGAGCCGGGAGTGCGCCAGGCACTCGAGGCGGGCGCGGCCGTCGTGACGTTCTCGGGCGACAAGCTCCTGGGCGGGCCCCAAGCCGGCGTCGTGGTCGGGCAGGCGGAGCTCATCGCCACGATCGCGCGACACCCGCTCGCTCGGGCGGTACGCGCCGACAAGGTGACGCTGGCCGCACTCCAACACGTCGCGCTCGCATACCTCGATGGCGACGCGACCGCGCTCCCCCTCTGGCGCATGGCGACGACACCGACGGACGCGCTGCGGTCGCGTGCGGTGGCGATGGCTGCGTCGGTCCCGCGGGCACGCGTCGTCGACACCGAGTCCGTCGTCGGCGGCGGGGCGCTTCCCGGGTTCACGATCCCCTCGATCGGTGTGGCGACCGAGGTGGGATCCGTCGACCGTGTGCTGGGCCGCCTTCGCGACGCCGACGTGGTCGCCCGCGCGGCCGACGGCTGTGTCGTCGCCGACCTGCGCACCGTCGACCCCGACGACGACGCCCGACTCGCCGACGTGCTGCGCGACGCCACGGCCTGAGGCGAGCGATGAGGCCCGTGGAAGCGAAGCCATGAAGACGGTCGCGACGGCAGGGCACGTCGACCACGGCAAGTCGTCGTTGGTGCTCGCGCTCACCGGCACGGACCCCGACCGCTTTCCGGAGGAGAAGACTCGCGGCTTGACGATCGACCTCGGCTTCGCGTTCTGCACGCTGGCGTCAGGTACCGAGATCGGGTTCGTCGACGTGCCCGGCCACGTGCGCTTCATCAAGAACATGCTCGCGGGCGTCGGCGCCCTCGACACCGTCCTCTTCGTCGTCGCGGCAACCGAGGGCTGGATGCCCCAGAGCGAAGAACATCTCCGGATCCTCGAGGTGCTCGGCGTGACTCGCGGAATGGTCGCGATCACCAAGGCCGACCTCGTCGACGACGAGACCGTGGCCCTGGCCCGGCTCGAGATCGAGGAGCGCCTGTCGGAATCTCCCTTGGCCGGGATCCCGATCGTGGCGTGCGACTCCGTCTCCGGCCGAGGCCTCGACGAGGTTCGGCGCACGCTCGACGCCGTCCTCGATGATTCCCCCGGGGCGCCCGACCTGGGTCGGCCACGACTCTGGGTCGACCGCGTCTTCGCGGCGAAGGGCGCGGGCACGGTCGTCACGGGCACGTTGACGCGCGGCCGCCTGGCCGTCGACGACCAGGTCGAGACGGGCGACCCGCCGCGTGTGGCACGGGTGCGGGCGATCGAGACGGCGGGGCGACAGGTCGACGTCGCGATGCCGGGGAGTCGCGTCGCGCTGAACCTGGTCGGCATCGAGCGCGCCGACCTCGCTCGCGGTCACGCCGTGGTGACGGCCGACCACTGGCTGCGCCCACGCGTCGCCGACGTCGCAGTCGAAGCGCTCCCCGGCGCGCCGGTGAAGTCGCGCGGTCGACTCCAGGCCTACGTCGGCTCGGGCGAGCACCGAGTGTGGTTCCGATCCCTCGACGATCCGGGGCGATTCGCCCGGCTCCGGTTCGACGACCCGATCACGCTCGCGCTCGGCGACCGGATCGTCCTGCGCGATCCCGGCACGAACACGACCGTGGCCGGCGCGGAGGTCCTCGATCTCGATCCGTCGTCGCGTGCGAAGGACGCGGCCGCCACCTTGGTACTGCCCTTCGCCGAACGCATCCTGGTCCAGCGACCGTGGCTGGGCTCAGCCGACCTGGCCCGTCTTCTCGCTTGCTCCGAGCCCGATGCTGATGCGACCTTGCAATCCATCGTGCACGAGGGCTCGGGTGTCGCCGTCGGTTCGTGGATCGTCGCTTCGGCCGTGCTCGAGTCCTTTCGCGTCGGCGCCTCCGATCGCGTGCTCGATCACCACCGGCGCCATCCCCATGAGGCCGGCATCGAGATCAGCACGCTCGCGATCGCGCTCCGTCTGCGCCCCGAGCAGCTCCGCGCCGCCCTGGCCGACGCGCCGGAGCTCGACGTGTCCCGAGGCATCGTGCGCCATGCTTCGCACGTCCCCGCGGCAGAGTCCGAGGATGCACGCGCACTCGTCGCCGCCCTCGAAGCCGCTCCGTTCGCGCCGCCCGCGCCGAAGGATCTCGGGGTCGCGCCGTCGCTCGTACGGTCGTTGGTGCGGGAGGGGTTGCTGGTCGACCTCGACGGTGTCGTGTTCTCCGCCGGCGCGCTCGACCTCGCACGCGGGCGCGTCGTCGGGGCACTTCGCGAGCACGGGAGCGTGACCGTGGCCGACGTACGCGACCTGCTCGGCTCGACGCGCAAGTACGTCATGCCGATCGTGGGATGGCTCGATCGCACCGGAGTGACCCGACGCCTCGACGACGACCGCGTACCCGGACCGACGAGCGGCATCGAGGTGCTCGACCCCCCCTGATCGGGGCTTTTCGCGTCTGGGTACGGAATGCGTCGTGCGACGGTCTTGCTGCCGTGCCGGCGGAGCCGATCGATTCCGGCTCTGCGGTGGGGGAGCCTTCCGCACCGAATGCTGGGGATGCAGCCGATGGTGCCCGAACGCCTGGGCTCAGGCGCTCCCCGGATTTCCTCGCCCGACCGGGCTTGACAGCGAACATATGTTCGTGTAGGGTGGGGTTGTTGGCCGGGGTCGTGGAAGCCCCCCTCTCCTCCCTTCCGCCGTTCGTGTCGCTTGCTGCCGCTCAGCGTGGGGTGAGCCAGTCCGACGGGAGTTGCGCGTGGCCACGACCAGGTCGCCTCGAGCGTCGCAGCACGGCAACGGCACCAGCAGTGGTGTGGGCTTCGCCTCGTTGCGCGACGCGGTCGGGGTGGTGCGGGGGTTCGTACGCGA
>JALHSW010000584.1 GCA_022865365.1 Acidimicrobiia bacterium
CCGCCCGGCTTCGCCGAGCAGCTCGATCAGCTCCTTCGCATCCCGGGCACCGACACGCCCCGGGTCCAGGTCGCGTACGAACCCCCGCACCACCCCGACCGCGTCGCGCAACGAGGCGAAGCCCACACCACTGCTGGTGCCGTTGCCGTGCTGCGACGCTCGAGGCGACCTGGTCGTGGACACGCGCAACTCCCGTCGGACTGGCTCACCCCACGCCACGAGAAAGCGACACGCGGCAGCAAGCGACACGACGGCGGAAGGGAGGAGAGGGGGGCTTCCACGACCCCGGCCAACAGGCACACCATACACGAACATACGTTCGCTGGCAAGCCCGGCAGGCGATCAGACCGGAGACTCCCCGGCGACCGGAGGGATCAGGGACTGGTGCCGGGAGTACCGCAGGCAGCGGCGGCCACTGGCCGTGGCGCAGCTTGGTGAGCGCGCTACCGGTCGCGCGCTTGCGCCGGCGCCATGGCCGCGGCAAGCAGCTCGTCCTGCTCGCGTTCGTGCACCGTGTGGCTCCCGGTCGCGGGGCTTCCGCTCTTGTGGCGAGCGATGTGGTGCAGCGCGGCGCCTCGGGCCCCCGAGATGCGCAGCAGCTTGCCCCGCGCGTAGTTCCAGGCGCCCATGTTCCCGGGTTCCTCTTGCACCCACCACACCTGCGTGACATTCGGGTAGCGCTCGAGCACTGCGAGAAGATCGGGCTCGGGGAACGGGTAGAGCTGCTCGAGGCGCACGATCGCGACGGGTGCGTCTTCGGAGTCGCGGCGGTCCATGAGCTCGTGGCCGACCTTGCCCGAGCAGAGCACGACACGGGTCACCCCGGCTGCGTCGATCGTTGCGGAAGCCCGATCGTCGAGCACCGAGTGGAACTTGCCGTCGCTGAGCGCAGTGACCGGTGAACGGGACTGCGCCATCCGCAGATAGCGCTTCGGTGTCAGGCAGATCATCGGCACTCGGCGTGGAGAGCGGGCCTGGCGACGGAGCACATGGAAGTACTGCGCGGCGGTCGACGGGTACACGATGCGAAGGTTGTTCTCGGCGGCGAGGAGGAGGAAGCGCTCGAGTCGGGCGCTCGAGTGTTCGGGTCCCTGGCCTTCGAAACCGTGGGGCAGGAGCAGCGCGAGCGACGACCGCTGGTCCCACTTGTCGTCGGCGGCGACGAGGTACTGGTCGATGACGATCTGGGCGCCGTTCGCGAAGTCGCCGAACTGGGCCTCCCAGGCGACGAAGGCCTCCGGGTCGGCGACCGAGTAGCCGTACTCGAATCCGAGCGCCGCGTACTCGGAGAGCACAGAGTCGTAGAGGCGCAACGGCGCCTGGTCCGGGGCGATGTGCGCGAGCGGGACGTACTCACCCTCGGTCTCCTGATCGACGAGCGCGGCGTGCCGTTGGCTGAACGTGCCCCGACGGGTGTCCTGACCGGCGAGGCGTACGGGCGTCCCCTCGAGGAGTAGCGACCCGAGCGCGCATGCCTCGGCGAGCGCCCAGTCGACCTCACCTGCCTCGAACGTGGCGCGGTTCCCCCGGAGGAGGCGCTCCAGCTTGGGGTGCGCGTTGAAGTCGTCGGGCCAGGTGGTGAGGGCCGCCACGATGTGACCCAGCACGTCGGGCGGGACGGCCGTCGGGACGGGCGAGTCCTCGACGGGCGGCTCCGGCTGGTCGAGCGTGAGGCCGACGCCGTCGATCCCGCTGTCGTGCGGCTCGTGTGTCTCTTCGAAGGCGCGCTCGAGGCGAGCGCGGAAGTCGGCCCGGGCCGCTTCGCACTCTTCTTCGGTGAAGTCAGCTTTCGCGACGAGCTGTCGCGTGTAGAGCTCGCGCACCGACGGTCGGGCATCGATGAGGGCGTACATGCGGGGTTGCGTGAAGGCAGGTTCGTCTCCTTCGTTGTGGCCGTAGCGGCGGTAGCACACGAGATCGACTACGACGTCCTTCTTGAATGCCTGGCGGAAGGCGAATGCGAGTCGGATCACGCGCACTGCGGCTTCGGGGTCGTCGCCGTTCACGTGGAAGATCGGCGCCTGGACCATCTTGGCGACGTC
>JALHSW010000585.1 GCA_022865365.1 Acidimicrobiia bacterium
ACCTGCCGCAGACCGGTCGCCATTGCCTCGATCCGAGCGCCGGTGAGCCGCAGTCGGTCGAGCGGGGCCGGCTCCATGCCGTCGGCCTGTGCTGCCTCGACGTCGGCCGCGTTGGCGTCGAGCAGCTCCGACGACCGGTCGACGAGGAGGTCGGCGGCGGCCAGGAGGGCGTCGTCCTTGACGGCCGTCGAGGCCGTGGCGAGGACGCGCGACGCCTCGCGAGCACGGCGGCCCAGCTCCTGCACTGCCGTCGACATGCGGGCGAGTGTACGCCCTGCCCGGTTCAGACCCTCTCGGGGTTCCCGACGCGAACGGCGTTCACCTGCGAGAGAAACGGGCGGTAGCGATCTGGGTGGGAGGGATTCGGGTGGGGGCGAGGCCGCGCCGTGGCGGACGAGCCGCCGGCGCTGGCCTCGCACCCTCCCGTGACGATTCGGCCGTGTCGGGCCCCCGCGAACGGATGACCCTCCCCCCGTCGACCGATGTCGCCAACTGGAGAAAGTGTGTCCGAGGTCACGTCCCGATGCAAGCGGTCTGTAGGGGAGTCATCGGGGCAGGACGACCAGGTCATCGCGGTGGACGACCTCGTGGGGGGAGCCGTCGGGCAGTTCCGAGGTCTGCCGGCCGGCGACGGCCCGCAGGTCCGAGGCCGAGTACCGGGCCAGGCCCTTGGCAAAGGCCACACCGTCGTCGGTGACAACCTCCACGGCATCGTCGATGTCGAACGAGCCCTCGACACCCCGCACGCCGGCAGGCAGGAGGGAACGCCCGTCGCGGGTGAGGGCACGACGCGCGCCGGCGTCGACGATCACCCGACCCGACGCTCCCCGCGCGAAGGCGATCCAGAGCTTGCGGCTCGGGAGACGCTCGTCCCGTGCCCGGACCGACGTGCCGACCGCCCGCCCGGCAACGGCGTCGCGCACGACGCCCGGAGCGTCGGCTGCGGCGATCACGACCCGTACGCCCGACCACGCCGCGATCTTCGCCGCCGCAAGCTTGCTGGCCATCCCGCCGCTCCCCCGTTCGCTCCCGGTACCGCCGGCGACGGCCTCGAGCGCCGCGTCGACCTCCACGATCTCCTCGATGAGGGAGGCCTCGGCGTCGAGACGGGGATCGGCCGTGAACAGACCCGAGGTGTCGGTGAGCAGGACGAGCACGTCGGCACTCACCAGGTGCGAGACCAGCGCCGCGAGGCGGTCGTTGTCGCCGTAGCGGATCTCGTCGTCGGCGACGGTGTCGTTCTCGTTCACGACCGGGACGACACCGAGATCGAGGAGCCGCCGGAGGGTCTCACGCGCGTGGAGGTACTGCGCGCGGTACCCGAAGTCGTGCGGTGTGAGCAGCACCTGACCTGCGACGAGCCCGTGCCCGCCGAGGATCGCGCCGATGCGTTCCATGAGCCGCGGCTGCCCGACGGCCGCGATCGCCTGCAACGTGCCGATGTCGGTGGGTCGGTCCGTGAGCCCCAGGACAGGGAGACCCGCCGCGATCGCCCCCGAGCACACGAGCACGACCTCGTGTCCGTCGGCCCGTGCACCACCAACCTCGGCGCAGAGCTTGACGACCCCGGCGTCGTCGAGCTCGCCGCTCGGCGCGGTGATCGACGACGTACCGATCTTCACCACCACGATGCTCATGAGAATCCTTCGACGTACTCGAGCTCCACCGGCCCGATCCGGACCGTGTCACCCTCGTGCGCACCCGCCCGGGCGAGCGCGCGCTCCACGCCCATGCGTCGGAACCGTTCGTGCACGTACGCGAGGGCCTCGAGGTTGGTGAGGTCGGCCATGGCGACGACGCGCTCGGCGGGTCGCCCGGTGACGCGAAACGCGCCGTCGTCGTCGCGCACGATCGAGAAACCAGTCTCCTGGGGACGCAGCACGACGAACCCCTCCGATTCGGGCTCCTCGGCGCGTGCCCGCTCGATCATGGTGGCCAGGGTGCCGAGGAAGCGGTCGAGACCGTCGCGGGTGACGGCCGACAGTCGCTCACCTTCGAAGTCGAATGTCGCCACGTCGGCTTTGCTGCCGACGACGAGACGGGGGCGCTCCAGCAGCTCGGGACGGTAGCGCCCGAGCTCTTCGAGCAGGATCCGCTCCTGCTCTGCCGGTTCGCGCTCGTCGGCGCTCGCGAGGTCGAGGAGCAGGACCAAGACCCGCGCACGCTCGACATGGCGGAGGAAGGTGTGTCCGAGGCCCCGACCGTCGGCGGCGCCTTCGATGAGCCCGGGGATGTCCGCGAGCACGAACTCGTGCTCGCCGAAGCGCACGACGCCGAGGTGTGGTTCGAGGGTCGTGAACGGATAGGCGGCGATCTTGGGCTTCGCTGCGCTCACTGCCGAGATGAGGGTCGACTTGCCGGCGTTCGGGAAGCCCACGAGGGCCGCGTCGGCGAGCAGCTTCACCTCGAGCCGGAGCCAGTGCTCCTCGCCGTACTCCCCCTGCTCCGCGAAGCTCGGGGCCCGCCGGGCGTTCGACAGGAAGCGAGCGTTGCCCTGCCCACCCTCACCACCGCGCGCCGCGAGGTAGGTGTCGCCGTGGCCGACGAGGTCGGCGAGCACAGCACCCTCGCGCGACCTCACGACGGTGCCCTCGGGCACGGTGACGATCAGCTCGGCGCCGCGTGCTCCGTGACGCTTCTGCCCGGAGCCGTGCTTGCCCGAGGCAGCCCTTCGGTGTGGATGATCGCGGAAGGACAGCAACGACGCGGTGTTCCGATCGGCACGGAGCAAGACGTCGCCGCCCGATCCACCGTCTCCCCCGTCGGGTCCGCCCTTGGGCACGTGCGCTTCTCGTCGGAACCCGACCGCGCCGGCACCACCGTCACCGCCGCGGAGATTGACCTGCACCTCGTCGACGAACGCGGATTGGCTCACGATCCATTGTCCCTCGGACGTGCGTCTCTGACCTCAGATAACAGGCTCAGAGACGCATCAAGGGTTGGGAAGGGGCGTGATGTCGACGAGGCGACGGCCCCGACGCTTGCCGAACTGCACCATCCCGTCCGCGGTGGCGAACAGCGTGTCGTCGCCGCCGCGTCCGACGTTCTCGCCGGGGTGGAACTTGGTCCCACGCTGGCGAACGATGATCGAGCCGGCAGTGACGGTCGTCCCGGAGTGCACCTTCACGCCGAGCCGCTGCGCGGCGGAGTCGCGACCCTTGCGGGAGGACGCGGCGCCCTTCTTCTTCGACATGTCAGTGTGCTCCTTCGTGCCTGCTGCTCAACGCCATGCTCAACCGGGCGAGATCTCGGTGATCTCGATCAGGGAGTACTGCTGACGGTGTCCCCAGCGCTTGCGC
>JALHSW010000063.1 GCA_022865365.1 Acidimicrobiia bacterium
GTCGCGAGACCCTGCGCGCCGAACAGTCCGTCGACCGCCCCTTCGCCCAAGACCTCGAACTTCCCCGATGCGGCGAGAGCGCGAAGGTCGGTTGCCCCGAGCACGAGGCAGAAGTGGTCGAGGTTCGTGCCGTCACGAACGCCGGCGAGCAGATCGATGATCGTGGTCGCGTCGACCCGTACCGAAGGGAACGGGGCCTCGCCCTGTCGCCACTGGTCGACCCGGACGGGTTCGAGCCCCAACTGGTCACAGTAGAACGCGAGTGAACGTTCGGCGTCGGTGCAGCGCAACACCAGATGATCGAAACCGACGACATGAACCATGCGCCGACCCTACTGTCGTGGTGGTGGATCCTGATCTCGTCGTGGAGCCGGTCACGCCCGACCGCTGGCGTGACGTCGAGCGTCTCTTCGGGGAGCGCGGCGCTTCGAGCGGTTGTTGGTGCATGTGGTGGCGCAAGTCGGCGAAGGAGTGGGATCGGGACGCCGGAGCCGTGAACAAGCGCGAGCTCCGCGCGCTCGTCACCACCGATCCGGCGCCCGGGTTGCTCGCGTACCGCGACGACGAGCCGGTCGGCTGGGTCGCAGTCGCGCCACGCGCCGACTACCCGCGGCTCCAGCGTTCACGGAACCTGGGGCCCGTCGACGACAAGCCGGTCTGGGTGATCAGCTGCTTCTACATCGACCGCCACCATCGCGGCACCGGTGTCGCGACCGCGCTCCTCAACGGCGCGATCCAGTTCGCGCGTGCGCATGGAGCCCAGGCCGTGGAGGGCGTCCCGATCGACACCAGCGCCCGCACCAAGGCCAACGCCGATCTGTTCACGGGCACCCTGGCGATGTTCCTCGCCGCACGCTTCGAGGAGCTCGACCGCCGGGGTCGGCGCCCCATCGTGCGGCGCGTCCTGGGCTGATCCTGCCGCGAGCCGGACTCAACTCGAGCTCGACACGCGGGCTCAGCCCCGGGGAAGCCCGAGGATGCGTTCGGCGACGATGTTCTTCTGGATCTCCGACGTGCCGCCTGCGATGGAGGCGGCCTTGCTCCAGAGCCATTGGCGCTGCCATTTCCCGTCGGCAGGGAGCTCGTGGGCCCCGCGCCATAGGGGTGCCGCCTCGCCGCACAGGTCGACCGCCCGGGTCGACAGGGACTGGGTCATGTCGGTCCAGGCGAGCTTGATCCAACTCGTCTCCGGGCCCGGCTCGATGCCCTTCGCGAGCCGGGAGAGCGTGCGCGTGTTGTGGAGGCGCAGCACGCGCGTCTCGACGAACGACTGCGCGAGCCCGTCGGAGGTCGCGACATCGTCGAGCAGCCCCCGCTCGTGGGCCAGCGCGTACAGCTCGTCGAGGAACACCTCGTGCACGACCTGTTCCTTGAACGCAAAGATCGTGCCCCGTTCGTGCGACAGCGTGGTGCTCGCGACCGACCACCCTTGGTGCAGCCCCCCGATGAGGTGGTCTTCAGGCACGAAGACGTCGTCGAAGAACACCTCGTTGAACTCGGCCTCGCCCGTGAGCTGCACGAGGGGTCGGGTCTCGATGCCGTCGGCCTCCATGTCGACGACGAGATACGAGATCCCCCGGTGCTGCGGTGCGTCGGGGTCGGTGCGAGCGAGGCAGATCCCCCACCGCGACCATTGCGCGTAGCTGGTCCAGACCTTCTGGCCGTTGAGGAGCCACCCGCCGTCGACCGGCGTCGCCCGCGTGGAGAGCGCGGCAAGGTCCGAGCCGGCGCCCGGCTCGCTGAACAGCTGGCACCAGATCTCGCTCGCGTCGAGGATCGGCGGCACCCAGCGTCGCTTCTGGTCGTCGGTGCCGAACGCGAGGAGCGTCGGGCCGACGTTGTTCACACCGACCCGGTTCACCGGCTGGGGCGCCCGGGCCCGGGCGTACTCCATGTTGTAGATCGCGACCTGGACCGGGGACGCGCCCCGCCCGCCGTACTCGGTAGGCCAGTGGATGCCGACCCAGCGGTCGGCCGCGAGCTTCGCCTGCCAGCGTCTGCCCCACGCGACCTCGTCGTCGAGCGAGGTGAACGCAGGCGGGGTCTCGAGGTGCTCGACCAGCCATGCCCGGGTCTCCTGCGCGAACGCCGCTTCTTCGGTCGAGTACGACAGGTTCACCGGGTCACAGGTCCCAGAACCGCTCACGTTGGTAGTGCACGAACGACCGGTGCAGGGAGTCCTCGTCGGACGCGTCGAACGGACGGTAGACCTCGTCGCCTCGGCCCCTGACGAAGACCGGGTCGCCCTCCGCACGGTCGCTCCGCCACTTCTGGTGCACGAGGGTCCGCTTCACGATCTTGTTGGTCCCGGTGGTCGGCGGGTCGCGCAGGACCCGCACATAGCGCGGGCGCCACTTCGGTCCGATCGCATCCTGCGCATCAAGCCACTTCGCGAACGCAACCGGGTCGAACGCCGATCCGTCGCGCAGCACGAGTCCCACCATCACCTGGTCGCCGGCCTGGTCGTCGGGCACGCCGTACACCGGCGCGAGCACGACATCGGGGTGCCGCGCGATCGCAGTCTCGATCGGCTGGGTCGGGAAGTTCTCGCCGTCGACGCGGAGCCAGTCCGCGTTGCGACCGGCGAAGAAGAGATACCTGTCGTCATCGATGTACCCGAGGTCGCCGGTCCAGTACCAGCCGAACCGCAGCGTCCGCTCGTTGGCCTCCACGTTGTTGTAGTAACCCTCGAACGGTCCGGCGCCCGCGGTGTTGACGATCTCGCCGACGCAGTCGCCGGCGTTCGCGAGTCGCCCGCCATCGTCGAAGCGAGCTCGTGGCAGCTCCTTGCCCGCTTCGTCGACCACCTGCACGTTGTCACCCACCTGGCCCAGTGCGCCCGCCCGTTCCTCGGCGTCGCGGTTCACCGCCACGCCGCCCTCGGTCGCGCCGTACGCGTCGATCACGTCGA
>JALHSW010000586.1 GCA_022865365.1 Acidimicrobiia bacterium
CGACACCGAGGAAGGTGACGACGGCGCCGGACGCAGGCGTCGTCGCCCACGCCATGACCTCGGTCACCGGCAGTGGATCAGGAGTGAGTGCGACCCAGTCCGGCGTCGCTGGCGCCTCGAGCACAGGGCCAATGGTAGCGGTGTGCTGCGTGATGTGACCGAGGGGCCCCATCCCCCCTGCCGGTCAGGCTGTCGGTCAAGGAGGGGACAGAGGGGCGCGGCCGCGCGGGGGGTGGCGCTCCTTACACTCGATGGATGCCTGACGAGCCGGATGAGAAGGGCGGGAGCGGGCTGCCACCGCACCAGCTCGACCGAGTCTGGTTCCACCCGAGTGAGCTGGGCGGCAGCGCCACGACCCGCTCCGAGCCCCCACGCGAGCGCCGCGACTGGGGCGTGGCCGCGGTTGCCGCGATCTGCGGCGTGGTGGCCACGCTCGTCGTCCTCGGTGCGAGTGGGGTGCTCGACGGCGACGGGTCCCCCCCGGCGGGGTCCTCTGCGCTCGCCCCGACGTTCGCGGCGCTGGCCGGCACCGACCAAACCGCGACCCTCGTCGCCACCGTCGGCGCCAGCGTGATGGCGGTCCGGGCGACGAGCGCCGCCGGCACCGGCACGGGCTCGGGGATCGCGCTCGGGGGTGATCGTGTGCTCACCAACGCGAGCCTGGTGGTCAGGGCCGACACCGTGAACGTCACCACAGCCGACGGGCGGGTGCTCTCAGCCAGCGTCGTCGGCAGCGATGCCGCGAGCGATCTCACGGTGCTGCTCGTCGAGGATGCCCGAGTACCCGCCGCGCACCTCGGCACGGCGGACGATCTGACCGTCGGCTCGTGGGTCCTGGCCGTCGGGTCGGCCGGCGGTGAGCGACGTTGGGCGAGCCAGGGTGTCGTGAGCGGCCTCGGCGAGCTGGTCGCGGGAGCCGACGGGACGCTGCTCCCCGGCCTGCTCGGCACCGACGTCGACGCGAGCCCGTCCGCAGGGGGCGGCCCGCTCCTCGACGAGCGCGGCGGCGTCGTCGCGATCCTCAGCCGCTCGGCCCCCGGGCACGCGCTTCCCATCGACGTCGCTCGCGACGTTGCCGAGCAGCTCAGCGCCACCGGCCATGCGCGCCACGGCTGGCTCGGGGTCGCTGCCGCCGACGCGGTGGAGCGCGCCGGCGGTGGGGCCCAGATCTCGGGGCTCACCTCCGGCGGTCCGGCGGAGGCCGCCGGCTTGCTCGCCGGCGACGTGGTGTCGGCGCTGGGTGACGACCGCGTCGCCGACGTGGCCGACCTGATCGCGGCCGTCGCCCGACGCCGACCCGGTGACCCGGTGACCCTGACCGTGTGGCGTGGTACGGAGCGCACCCGCGTCTCGGTGAAGCTCGGCGAGCGTGCGCCGCTGGACGTGTCCCTCGGGCCCTGAGTCTGGTTTCGAGAGGGCGGCGTGCGAGCATGACGCCCATGGGTGAACTCACCGACCTCGACCGTGAGCTGCTCAACGCGGTGCAGTGGGACTTCCCGCTCGTCGCCGAGCCCTACGCGGCGCTCGCCGAGCGTCTCGGCGCCAGCGAGCCCGAGGTGCGCGAACGCGTCGCGTACGTGAAAGACGCCGGCGTCCTCCGCCAGCTCTCGGCCATCTTCGACACCCGGGCCCTCGGGTACGGCTCCGCGCTGGTCGCCGCGAAGATCGACCCCGATCGCATCGACGAGGCCGCCGCGGTCATCAGTGAGCACCCCGGCGTGTCACACAACTACAAGCGCAACCACGCGTACAACCTCTGGTACACGATCGCGTCGCCGCCGGGCGACGTGCTCCAGGACCACATCGACGTGCTGCACCGGGCGTCGGGCGCGCTTCTCACCCGGCCGCTCCCCACCCTCAAGCTCTACAAGATCGGCGTCAAGCTCGACATGACCGGCTCCACGGCCACCGACGCGAAGTCCGAGGTCCTCGAGCACGAGCGCCCCGAGCGCAAGGCCGAGATGGCAGCACCCCGGCTCAGCGACTTCGAGTCCCGGACGATCTCGGTGGTCCAGGAAGACCTCCCCGTCGTCGAGCGTCCCTTCGCCGCGCAGGCCGAGATCATCGGCTGCACCGAAGCTGACGTGCTCGACGCGCTCGCCTCGTTCAAGGAGCGCAAGCTCATGCGGCGCTTCGCCGCGGTCATGAACCACCGCAGCGCGGGGTACAAGGCGAACGCGATGGGAGTGTGGGCCGTCCCCGAGGACCGGCTCGAGGAGCTCGGCCCCAAGATGGCGGGCTTCGCCAGGGTGAGCCACTGCTACCGACGCCCAACGTACGACGACTGGCCATACTCGCTCTTCACGATGGTGCACGGCATGAACGCGCACGAGTGCGAGGAGACGATTGCCGCGATCCGTGACGAGAGCGGGATCGACGAGTACACGCTGTTGTGGTCGGTCAAGGAGTACAAGAAGACGCGCGTGCGCTACTTCACTCC
>JALHSW010000587.1 GCA_022865365.1 Acidimicrobiia bacterium
CGCGTTCCGCCCCACAACCTCGAGGCCGAGGAATCCCTCCTCGGCGCCATGCTGCTCTCGCGCGACGCGATCAGTGCCGCCACCGAGATTCGGGTCGAGGCGAGCGACTTCTACAAGCCGGCGCACTCTCACATCTACGAGGCCGTCATGTCCCTATACGGACAGGGCGAGCCGGTCGACCCGGTCACGGTGGCCGACGAGCTGCGCCGCGCCGAGCTGCTCGACGCGCTCGGGGGCCGTCAGACGCTCATGCGGCTCCAGGCCCAGACGCCGGCGTCGGCGAACGCGGCGCACTACGCGAAGATCGTCAACGAGCTCGCACTACTTCGGCGGCTCATCGCCGTCGCGGGCGACATCGCCGAGATGGGGTACGACGATTCCGGTGAGGTCGCCGAGACGCTCGACCGGGCCGAGTCGCTCGTCTTCGAGGTAGCCGAGCACCGCGTCTCGGACTCGATGGTCGGCGTCTCCGACGCGCTGCAGAGCACGCTCGACCAGCTCGAGACGCTCTACGGATCGCAGGGCGAGATCACCGGCGTGCAGACCGGCTACACCGATCTCGACAGCCTCCTCCTCGGGCTGCAGCCGTCGAACCTGCTGGTCCTCGCGGCAAGACCCGGCGCGGGCAAGTGCGTCGCGTGGGACACCCCGATCGTCGATCCGCGCACGGGGGCGGTCCGCACCGTGGCGGAGGTGTATCGCCGCGGAAGTCTCGGTGACGACGTGCAGGTGCTCGCGCGCGGCGACGACTGGCGCCTGCAACCGACCGCAGCGTCGGCGGTCGTCGACGACGGCATCAAGGCGGTGTACCGGGTGCGGACGCGGACGGGTCGGGAGGTCCGCACGACGAGCACCCACCCCTTCCTGACGCCTCGGGGCTGGCGGCCGCTCGGTGAGCTCGCCGTGGGAACGCGCGTCGCCGTACCCCGAGAGATCCCCGTCTTCGGGAGCGAAGCGCTCCCCGAAGCCGAGGTGTCCTTGATGGGGCTCCTCATCGGCGACGGAAGCCTGCGGAGCAGCAGCCCGCGGATGACCGCCGTCTCCGCCGAGGTGCTCGCGGAGGTCAAGCGCTGCGGCCGGGCGCTCGGCGTGGAGACGAAGCATCTGGGGCGATACGACTACAGCCTCGTCACGGCGCGCGGTCGGCCCAACCCGGTGATCGATCTCTGCCGTCGCCACGGCCTCTGGGGCAAGCTCGCCCGCGACAAGCGGGTGCCCGACGCGGTGTTCCGCGTCCCCCGCGAGCAGATCGCCCTGTTCCTGAACCGGCTCTACGCGACCGACGGCTCGGTCGTGGTTCGGCCCAGCGGTACGACCCGGGTCGAGTACTGCAGCGTGTCGGAGGGGCTGGCCCGCGACGTGCAGCACCTGCTCCTGCGCTTCGGGATCGTGGCGCGGCTGCGTTCCCGTCAGGTCTCCTACCGGGGAACTCGACGTCCGGCGTGGAACTTGGAGATCACCAACGCAGAGTCGATCCAACGGTTCTGTGCTGGGATCGGCGCGCTCGGCAAGGAGCGCGCGATCGCCAGAACCCGCGCTCTTGCGCTGGCGAGGGTCCCGAACCCGAACTTCGACACACTCCCCGTCGAGGTCTGGAGCCGGATCCTGCACGCCAAGGGTGAACGAAGCTGGCGATCCGTCTCGGAGGATGCCGGGAAGCCGGTCAGCCACAACACCCACGTCGGCACTCGTGCGCCCCAGCGCGGAACGGTCGCGCTCCTCTCGGACGTGCTCGAGTCGGACGAGCTCGGGAACCTTGCAGCTTCCGACGTGTTCTGGGACGAGATCGTCGCGATCGACTTCGACGGCGACGAGCAGGTCTACGACCTCACCGTGCCGGGCCTGCACAACTTCGTCGCCGGCGACGTGCTCGTCCACAACACCGCGTTCGCGTTGGGCGCGGCGGCCAACGTGGCGATGAGCGCGAACCGGCCGGTGATGTTCTTCTCGATGGAGATGGGCACGCTCGAGCTCACCAAGCGCCTCTTGTCCGGTGAGGCGCGGGTCGAGATGCGTCGGCTCCAGACCGGGAACATCCCCGAGAGCGACTGGACCAAGCTGTCGCACGCGGTGGGCCGCCTCGCCGAGGCGCCGCTGTTCATCGATGACAACCCGCACTGCACGGTGATGGAGATGCGGGCCAAGGCGCGCCGCGCCAAGGCGCGCCACGGCGACCTGGGGCTGATCGTCATCGACTACCTCCAGCTGATGACGCCCAGCACGTCGAAGAAGTCCGAGAACCGCCAGGTCGAGGTCGCGGAGATCTCACGGGGCCTCAAGATCCTTGCCCGCGAGCTCGACTGCCCGGTGATGGCGCTGGCGCAGCTGAACCGTCAGCTCGAGTACCGCCAGGACAAGCGCCCCATGCTCGCCGACCTTCGTGAGTCGGGGTGCATGCCGGCATCGACGCGGCTCGCTCGCGCGGACGACGGCACCGAGGTGACGCTCGGTGAGCTCGTGCTCAGTCAGGAACAGGCGCTGGTGTGGTCGCTCGACGACGCCTGGCGTCTCGTCCCGCGGCGGCTGCTCCGTGCGTTTCCGTCGGGCGTCAAGCCGGTGTTCCGGCTGCGGCTTCGTTCGGGATACGAGGTGGATGCCACGGGCAACCATCCGTTCCGGACCGTCGATGGCTGGCGACGCCTGGACGAGCTCGCAGTCGGCGACGCGCTCGCTGTTCCGCGCCGGATGCCGGCGCCCGCCGAGCAGCACACGGCGTGGGACGCCGACGAGCTCGTGCTCCTCGCGCACCTGCTCGGCGACGGCCACATGGGGCCTTCGTCGGTGAAGTACGCGACGGCGGACCCGGCGAACAAGCAAGTGGTCGAGGAGGCGGCGCAACGACTGTTCGGCATCACCGTCCGAGGGGAGCGGCGAGGGCGCACCTGGCAACTCTGGTTCCCGAGCCCGTACCGACTGACCCACGGCCGCCACCACCCCGTGCGGGGTTGGTTGGAGCCGCTCGGCCTCTGGGGATCTCGTTCGCAGAACAAGTTCGTTCCCGAGGACGTCTTTCGTCATGGAGACGCGGACATCGCCTTGTTCCTCCATCATCTTTGGGCGACCGACGGCTCCATCACGATCAGTCGGAACGGACGGGGTGAATTGGTCAGGATCTACTACGCGACGACGAGTCGGCGCCTCGCTGACGATGTGCGGCGGCTGCTCCTCCGGCTCGACATCCGGAGCCGCGTGTCCCGGGCACGCAAGGCCGGCTACCGGGACTGCTGGCACGTCCGCGTCGAGGGCACGGAGAACCACCAGCAGTTCCTCGACGTCGTCGGATGCCACGGCGAGCGAGGCGAGCGCATCGCGGCCGCGCTCGAGATCGTCCGCGCGATCAAGCCGAACCCGAACGTCGACCTGATCCCCTGGGCGGTCGCCGAACGGGTGAAGGCATCAGCACAGCGGGCCGGCGTCACGCACCGCGAGCTGGCAACAGCGCTCGGCGAGGGATACTGCGGTTCGTACCTGCTCGGGAGCGCGAGCCGACCGCGTCGGTTCTCGCGTGCTCGCCTGCAGACGATGGGTGAGACCACGAACGACGCGTCGCTCGTCGAGCTCGCCACGTCCGACGTCTTCTGGGACGAGATCGCGGAGATCGTGTCGCTCGGCGAACAGCCGACGTTCGACGCGACGATCGAGGACACCCACAACTTCGTTGCCGACGGGGTGATCGCGCACAACAGCCTGGAGCAAGACGCGGACGTCGTGATCTTCCTGTACCGCGACGAGATCTACAACCCGGAGTCCGAGCAGCGGGGCACGGCCGAGGTGATCGTGTCGAAGCACCGAAACGGCCCCACCGGCGTCACGCGTCTGGCGTTCCTCAACCACTTCGCCAAGTTCGCCAACATGGCGCCGGAGTAGGCCCGCGAGTCGGCTCTGGGGCAAAGCCCATTGCGGGCTGATGGGCTCTGGGGTACCTTGGGAGGCATGACGACACCCGAGCCGGTCCTCATCTCTCTCCAAGACCGCGGTCGGGTGAATTTGGCCCGGATCGCCAGGCATGACCGCTATCTCGTCCACGAGGAGCCCGACGGGACGCTGATCTGGGAGCCCGCGAGAGTGCTCTCCGAGACCGAAGCCCGCCTGCTCGAGCATCCCGAGCTCGTGGCGACGATCGAGGCGAACCGCACGGACCCGGGCCGGCTTCGGCGTCGCGACCGCTCGGGAGCCCGACGCGCCGAATAGCCGATGGCCGAGATGCTCTTCTCCCCGGAAGCCGATGACGCCCTCGACGCGCTCGAGCGGGACCCGACCTCCGAACACCTGGCCGGCCGGGTCCACACCGCCCTCGACCGCCTCGAAGCGGATCCAGGAGCCGCCCAAAATCGCCGACGCCGGTTCCACACCATCGGCTTGTGGGGCGTTCCCGTCATCTCGGGGAGCGACGAATGGCTCATCCTCTGGGAACCGGACGAGCACGGCGACGTGATCGTGCATCACATCGTGCCCGCCCCCTGACGGATCGTCCTGGAACGTCCGTCACGCCCACCGAGGCAGAACTGCGGCCGCGGGAGCGGCTTTACATGCGGGCGCATAGATCGTATGGTGCCCGCATGAGCCCTCCCCCGAGCACGATCCGGGTCCGCCGCCCCACCGCGGCGCCCGCCGGCGACACCGCGGCGCCCAGCTTCACCCTCGGAACGGGGCTGTCCGGCCTCACGGTCGCCCTGCGAGAGGACCGGGCCTGGCGCTCCTGGCAGCTGATCGGCGACATCTGGGCCGTGTACCTCCGGCGCGACGGCGCCGAGGCCGTCACGGTCGAGACCGGCGCCCAGGTCGGCCGACCGGGCTC
>JALHSW010000588.1 GCA_022865365.1 Acidimicrobiia bacterium
ACGCGGCGGGCACGCTCTGGGGCATCGGCAAGCACGACGCCGACCCGGAAGCGACCTTCACGATCGACCCAGTGACGGGCGCGGCGACGAAGGTCGCCGATCTCACTCCGGTGGACACCGAGGACATTGTCTTCGGCCTGGCGATCGCAGGTCTCACTTGCCCGGTGGAGCTCGCGCCCCGGTTCACCGGCTGACCAGCCGCGCTCGTCCCGCGATCCCGGCTGGTCGAGTAGGACCGCCACGAGGAGGGCAAACTCGTCGTGATGTCGCGGCTTACTTGAACCAGATGCGTTGGTACTCGCGGCTCTGGGGGTGCACGAGGAGCGCGACGAGGGCGCCGTCGAAGAACAGGTTCAAGATCAGCGGGAAGCCGAGCACGTCCGTCCCGGCGACGGCGACCAACAGGGTCACTTGGAGCACGGCCGCGCCGACGGCGAGGAAGTAGCCCCACTTCTTCTCGTTGGCGATCCCGAAGCCGCCGATTGCGAGGCCCGCGATCGTGACCAATGCCAGCAGGAACGACGTGGACACGACGCCGAAGAGGAACCCGAACACCGCGTCGATGTAGCAGAACATCGTCCCGATCACGAGCGTCTGCGGCTGGAACTGGTTGAGGAACTTGTACTGGTTCACGGGACCATTGTGGCCGACCCGGTGGCCTCGCCGGGGATCGCCCCGCGGGCCCGGAGCTGGCCGCACGCCGCGTCGATGTCGACGCCGCGGGTCCGGCGCACGGTGGCGTTAACGCCGCGGGCCGCCAGCGCGGCGGCGAAGTCCCGGAGCCGGTTGCGATCTGTTGCGTGGCCTCCGTACCCGGCCGTCGGGTTGAGCGGTATCAGGTTCACGTGGGCGCCGCCCGCGCCGGGCCATGCGGTCAGGAGCCGTCCGAGCGCCTGCGCCTGGTCGACGCCGTCGTTGACGCCCGCGATGCACGCGTACTCGAACGTGACCCGCCGGCCCCGCGCGCCCGCGACCTCGGCTGCCGCGTCGAGGACGTCGGCGATGGGGTAGCGATGGTTGAGCGGCACGAGGCTCGTCCGCAGGTCGTCGTCGGCTGCGTGCAGCGAGACGGCAAGTGTCACCGGCAGCGCCTCGGTCGCAAGCCGACGCATCCCCGGCACGACGCCCACCGTGCTGATCGTGATCCGGCGAGCGGACAGACCGAAGTCGCCGTGCAGGCGCTCGACCGACTCCCACACCGCGTCATAGTTGGCCAAGGGCTCACCCATGCCCATGTAGACGACGTTCGAGACGCGCTGGGGTGAGGCGTGGGCAGCGCGGATGACCTGCTCGACGATCTCGCCGCTCGTGAGGTGGCGTTCGAGGCCCGCCTGGCCGGTGGCGCAGAACGAGCACGCCATCGCGCACCCGGCCTGGGACGATACGCACACGCTTGCCCGGTCGCGCGACCGCATCAGCACCGTCTCGACCTGCGCCGCGTCGGGACCGGCACCCCACAGCCATTTCGTCGTGAGGCCGTCCGCGGCGGTCGCTTCCACGACCGAGAGCAGCTCGAGCGGGAGCGCCTCGGCGAGGCGCTCCCGCAGGGCGCGTGGGAGCGCGGTCGCTTCTTCCAGGGGGACCGGCCGGTAGAGGGCCTCCCACACCTGCTCGGCGCGGTACCGCGGCTCGCCCCACTCGGCGAGGAGCGCTTCGACGTCGGCGCGTGACGCGCCATATCGGCTGGTCACGCGACCTCCCGTCCGTAGGCGCGGTCGACGCGCGCAGTCTCGAACCCGAGGACGCGGTACAGACCGACACCCGCAGTGTTCGCCGCGTCGACGAAGAGCATGCCGACGCGCACGCCGCGGTCGTGAAGGGATGTCAATCCGCCGAGCACGAGCGCACGACCGAGTCCGATGCCCTGACGGTCGGGGTCGACGCCGATCGCGTAGATCTCACCCAGCGGTTCGGGCTCACTGGGCGGCGCAGGGGGATGAGCCTTCGTCCAGCAGAACCCCGCGAGGCCGGCGTCGTCGAACGCGAGGAGGAAGCCCTGCGGGTCGAACCAGGGCTCGGCTTCGCGCGCACGCAGGGTCTCGAGCGTCCACCCGCCCTGGTCGGGGTCGTCGCGGAAGGATC
>JALHSW010000589.1 GCA_022865365.1 Acidimicrobiia bacterium
ACCGTGAAGCGACAGGCGATGACAGTCGACGACGGAGATCCGGTTGGCGTGTACTTCGGGACCACGAGCGGTGAGCTCTGGGGCAGCCCAGACGAAGGCGCTTCGTGGAAGCCTCTCCTCCAGCACCTCCCCGAGATCTACTCGGTCGAATGCGCGGCGCCGTTCACTGCATGAAGGTGCGGATCCCGACACCGTTGCGCTCCTACACGAGCGAGCAGGCGGTCGTCGACGCGGACGGCTCCACCATCGACGAGGTCCTGATGGATCTCGACCGCCGTTATCCCGGCATCCGTTTCCGTGTCGTCGACGAGCAGGGGCGGCTCCGAAAGCACATGAAGGTGTTCGTCAACCAGGACTCCACGCGTCATCTCGACAGATCGGTCGAGCCGTCGGACGAAGTGGTGATCATGCAAGCGCTCTCCGGCGGCTGACCTCGTTTGCGAGACCCTTGCGGAGCACGTCGCGCGCCGCTACCTTGGCCCCTTGCTGGCGGCGGGGGCGCCTCCAGCGCCGTCGATCACGGGTCGACGAGGGGGTGGGAGGCATGACGCAGCCATCGGCGGCTCCTGTCGGCGCAGGCTCTTCGAACCTCTATCGCAACTTGCTGATCGGCCTTGTCGCCGTGCTCGTCGTGGGCCTCTCGGTCGGGCTGATCTTCGCGCTGTCGGGTGGCGACGACAGCGCGGGGGCGTCGGTGCAGGCGGAGCCGATCTCCACGGCGAACGACCCCTTCGCGCCGCCCGTCGGTACGGATCAGAGCATCCCACCGGTCCAGACGAACAGCCCGACCACGGTCGCGGGGGGTCATGTTGGTCTCTACGGCGGCACCTTGAACGTGACGACGTGCGACAAGAACCAACTCGTCATCTACCTGCAGCAGAATCCGACAAAGGCCGCTGCATGGGCGTTGGTGATCGGGATCACTCCCGCGCAGATCCCGTCCTATGTCGCAGGCTTGACGCCGGTCCTGCTCCGTAGCGACACGCTGGTCACGAACCACGGCTTCGTGAACGGCCGGGCCACATCGATTCCCGCGGTCTTGCAGGCGGGCACTGCCGTACTCGTGGACGACAAGGGCATTCCGGTGACGAAGTGCTACTGCGGCAATCCGCTCACACCGCCCACCTATTACTCCCCGAACTCCACACCGACGTACTACGGACCCCGCTGGCCCGGCTTCTCTGGCACGTCGATCACGATCATCCAGAACAACACGACGATCATCGACACCTTCACGTTGGTGGACCCGAACACCGGGCAGTCGTTCACTCGTCCACGAGGCTCGGACGGCACCCTCGACACGCCGACGAACGCTCCCACGACGACACTGCCCACTTCACCGCCGACCTCACCGCGGACCGCACCGCCGACCTCACCGCCGACCGCCCCCGGACCGAGCGCCGAAGACCAGGCAGCCCAGAAGGTCAGCCAGGCCTCCCAGCAGTGCTACCCGTTCCCCGCGCCGATCGAAAACAGCACGTCCTCTGACGTCTCGTACCATCCGAGTTCGAGCCCGAACTCGTTCGTGATCCAGGTGGTGACGCAGACGTCCAGTGGAGGCACTCAGACCTTCACTTGGAGCGTTGATCGTTCGACGCTCCAGTTCACACCCACCAACGATCTAGCTCAGGTCGCCAGCAACCACTGCTCCCTGCTCCGTTAACCAGCGGCGATCTGTCGTCGACCGTGAGCCAGAGCCGCAGGGGCCTCGTTGCCTCTCCGGACGCCTCGCTAGAGTCCGCCGCGTGACCACCGCATCACCCGGCGCATCACCCGGCGCATCACCCGGCGCATCACCCGGCGCATCACCCGGCGCATCACCCGGCACATCACCCGGTCACCCACTCGCAGACGCGTGGGGCGATCTCCTCGATGGCCTTCGGGATGCCGCCGATACTGTTCTCGGCCCGCACGGGGCACAGAGCGCGCTCGAGGAGGCCGAGGGATTCCGCTTCCTCACCCGGCTCACATCTGCGGCGTTCGACATGTTCATCGAGTACGGCGACACCGCCCGCCCCGCGTTCGTGCGACTCATGACTCCGCGCCGCAAGTTCTACGGCGACAACCCCGACACTTTCTACGACTACGCGTCGATCCAGGGCCGTCGCAGGTACCGCATCGCCGGCACCAGAGGAACTACTTCGTATCTCGCGTTCTGCGTCTACGGTCGCAACGAAGACGGACAGACGCGCATCGTCGCCAACGTGTCGGACCGCGACTTCCCCGTCGACGCCGAGGGGCGATTCGAGCTCGTCATGTCACTCGAGGCGCCTCCTGCGAATGATCGGGCGACCTGGGTGCAGCTCGAGCCCGACGTCGAAGCGGTCATCGCCCGCCAGTACTTCCTCGACCACGACACGGAGCAGCCGGCCGAGTTCACGATCCTCTGCGAGGACGACGTCCCCGTCCCCGGGCCACTGCAGGTCGAGCCGCTCGCTCGTCGACTCCGGGCCGCAGGCGAGTTCGTCCGCAACGGCACGACGTTCAGCGCGCACATAGCTCATGATCTCGCCACCCGCCCCAACGAGCTGACGGTGCAGTCCGAGGCCGCCGCGGTCGCCGCCTTCTACCCGACACCGGACAACAAGTACGTCGGCGGCTGGTACCGCCTCGGCGCCGACGACGCGCTCGTCGTGGAAGGCACACCGCCCGACACCCGGTACTGGTCGTTGCTCCTGATGAGCCGTTGGATGGAGTCCCTCGACACCGACCACCACCAGACGATCCTCAACAAGCACCAGGCGACGCTGGAACCCGACGGCTCGTTCCGGATCGTCGTCGCCCACCAGGACCCCGGCGTCACCAACTGGCTCGACACCGCCGGCCACACGGAGGGCTACGTGATGTTCCGCTGGATGCAAGCCACCGGCATCACGCCACCGACCTTCCGCCTCGCGAAGCTCGCGCACCTGTCCTGACCGACGGGGCCGGGCCGGTGCCGCCCGACTCCTGGAGGCTTCCTCATGACGATGACCGTCGGCGCGCTCTGGCGCTATCCGGTGAAGTCCCTTGCCGGTGAGCTCATCGCGTCGGCGGAGCTCAGCGCCAACGGCGTCCCCGGGGATCGCGTCGTGCAGGTGCGCGGCCCCGAAGGTGTGCGGACCTCACGCTCCCGAGACCACTATCGACTGCTCGGGCTGCACGCCACGCTCGGAGCCGACGGCGAACCCCTGATCGACGGGCAGCCCTGGGCATCACCCGAGGCGCTCGAGCTCATCCGGGGCGCAGCCGGCGCGGATGCCGAGCTCGCCCGCTCCGACGGCGGCGTGCGCTTCGACATCCTGCCGTTGCTCGTCGCCACCGACGGCGCCGTCACGGCCTTCGGGCGCGACGTCCGACGACTACGCCCGAACATCCTCATCGCAGGGGTCGAAGGGCTCGCCGAAGTCGACTGGCCGGGAACCGAGCTCCACATCGGCGAGGCGATCATCCGCCTCGACTCTCTGCGACCGCGGTGTCCGATGACCACCGTCGACCCCGACACGCTCGAACGCGATCTCGAGGTGTTGAAGGACATCGCCCGTCGCTTCCACGGCCGCCTCGCACTCAACGCCGACGTGAAGGTGCCCGGCACGATCCATGTAGGGGATGCCGTCTGTCTCGTCCGCGACGCCGGATAGCGCTCGATCGAGATACCGCGTCGCGCTACGCCTGGTGTCGGAGGGGGGAGACGCGGCTTGACATTACGCGTCTGACTCACTCGGACTGTGTCGCTCGTCGCCTGAGCCTGAGGTCATTGCCGCGGGTGGCGCCAGACACCGTGGCGGCGTTCAACGCGCGGGTAGGCGGTCGGTCAAGACGCCCAGCCGAGTCCGGGTTGATCCCAACGAGCGCACCATCGCGGTGCGGGCCTCAGGAGGACACGATGGCGATCCAACTGAACAACGCGCTCTTGGGCGGGTTCGCCCTGGACAGCACGCCGTTTGGCGCGCGAGCCTGTGAGCGCGGCCGCATTCGACCCGCGGCTGCTCGTACACGGGTGGGAGAGTGCCATGGGGATGTTCAAGAAGCTCAGGGAATCGGTCGGCATCGTCTCGAGGGACCTGATGAAG
>JALHSW010000064.1 GCA_022865365.1 Acidimicrobiia bacterium
ATCGACGACCAAGCCGAGCCCGTCGTTAGCGAAGTTGTGCGACGAGTCCTCCGACTGCAGGCGGAGCGCGATCTCCTCTCCCGGTTCCACGGTGAGACGCTCGGGTGAGAACTCGAAGTTGCTCGCTTGGATCCGTACCGGGCGCGAACCGGCCTGGGGCTCGCCACCGGCGCGGCCCGCGATCTGGCCGGTCTCGACGTCACCGCCGGAGCACGCGGTGAGGAGGAGTGCGCCGGCGATCCCGATCGCCGTGACGCGGGCGTGTCGTCGGCTCACTCGCCCGTTCGAGCGGGCGGTCGCTCGATGATCTGTGCGGTCCGGTCGTCGTCCACTGGAGCCTCGGGCTGAACCTCGACGGTGTCGAAGCGGACGCCCGGAGGTGCGGTGAGCACCATCGCGACGGCGCGTGCGATCGCTTCGGGCTCGAGAACGCCGCCATGGCGCTGCAGCCCGAACCGAGGCCAGTACGTCATCAGGTCTTCGAGCTCGTCCATGGGCCAGTCGAATCCGAACTCGCTGAGGGTCGGGCCGACGCGGACGACGGTGGAGCGGATCCCCGTCCCCTCGCATTCGAGGGCAACCGAGTGCGCCAGCGCCTCGAGCCCGGCCTTGGTGGCGGTGTAGGTGGCCATGCGGGGGCGGGCGTGGCGGGTTGCGTCCGAGGTGATGAACACGATGTCGCCGCGATCGCCGCGCTCGCGCAGGGCCGCGATGAGGATCTGGCTCGTGAGGATCGGGCCGAGGAGGTTCGTCTCGACCTCACGCTTGATCGCGTCGGGCGCCGCGCGATGCAACCAACCCGGGGTGGCGATGCCGGCGTTGTTCACGAGCGCGTCGACCGGGCCGAGCTCGGCGTCCACTGCGGCGAAGCACGCGGCGACCGAGCCGGCATCGGTCACGTCGAGGGGGGAGGCGAACGCGGTGCCGCCTGCGTCGCTCACTGCGGCAGCGGTCTCCTCCAGCCGGTCGACCCGCCGGGCGCCGAGCCCGACTCGCCAGCCGAGACGCCCGAGCTCCACCGCGATCGCCACACCGATGCCGGAGGAAGCCCCCGTCACCAGTGCGGTCCGTTCGTCGCTCACGTCGCTGTGCTCCCGCCGTTCCGCGGATGCTCGGATGCATCGGTCCACAGACAGTAGGGGGTCAGCCGAGGCCGCCCCACGCGACGACGTCGCCCGCGGCCTCCACGAGCAGATTGGTGTCCTCCAAGGCGACCGGGACCTCGAGCGTCGTGACGCCGGGCGCTCCAAGGGCATCGGCGATGCGGAGGCGGTGCTCGTCGGCGTCCTGCAGACGACCGCGCGAGCCCCACCCGACGATCACCAGGTCGAGGCCCTCCTCGCCAGCCGCGGCGCACGCCGACGCGGTTGCATCGTCGAGTGGTTCGGTGGTCACGGCGATCGCCGGTCGACCGGCCCGAGCCGCCTCGATCGCCAGGCGTGCCGCGGCACCGGGCTCGCGCACCGCCGGTACGACGACGCGGCGGGGCTCTCCCGGCGCGAGTGCCGGTGTGGGGAAGGTGCGCGCGACCCAGAGGCCGGCAACGCCTGGATCAGCCGCGACGAGCCCAGCCGGGGGCAAAACGGCGCCGAGGTCGGCGACCGCGCGCGCGGGATGGAGCGGCACCTTTTCGTCGACGTATCCGGGCGCGGCGATCGCAGCGAGGCGGGGGTAGAGGTCGTTGACGAGTGGTACGCGAGCGGGACCGCCGACGTTCTTGGATGGCGGTGCTGCGGCCGCGAGCGATGCGAGGTCGTGCACGTCGATGTCGACCACCGGCGCGAGTGCGAATCGCTCGCGCGGCGACTCCGCATCGTCGACCCCCACCGCAAGGATGGCGTCGGCCTCGGACCACCCGAGGAGCTCGAAGTCGCGCGCTTGGAGCCCGCAGGTCCCGAGGTGATGCGGGCTGTCCCAGTTGAACGCGCCCTTCGCGCCCCACGTGTTGGCGACGCCGAGGTCGTGGGCGGTCGCGAGGGCGCGGAGTCCCGCGAGCGCGTCGGCCGTGCGTGCGTCGGGACCGACGAGCACGCCGGGACCGGCCAGCACGACGACTCTCTCACTCGCAAGCGCGGCCAGAGCGGTCGGCGGTCCGGCAGGTTTCGTCACGCGCGCCATGGTGACATGGCCGTCTACGATCCCGGCGGTGGCCGACCCTGCTGGTGCAGCACCGCTTCCCCGACGCGCCGTCTACCTCCACGAGCTCATCGACATCGTCGGTGAAGGTGCAATGCGCTACATGGAGCTCACCGCGGCGCGTGGTGCGGGAGACGCGTCGGGCGGCACCCTCGAGCTCGTCGGCACCTGGTACACGATGGGCTCGACCGGCCGCTGGCCCCAGGTCGTGAACCTCTGGGAGTGCGTCGAAGGCTGGGCCGGCTGGCGAGCGCTCATGGAGCGAACCAACCTGCGCCGCACGACCACACCCGAGCTCGAAGCGTGGTGGAGTGAGGCGTTGGTGAACCGCTCCGGCGGTTTCGACCGCCTCATGGCCGGTGCGCCGGGGTCGCCAGCGCTCGCCGACCTACGCGCGAGTGGCGTGAGAGGAAGCGTGTTCGTGCACGAGCTGTCCCGCTGCAGGCCCGGAGCGGCGCTCGACTACCTGGCCGCGGTGCGGGAGGAGTGGGCGCCCGTCGCGGCCGACTACGGCCACATCCCGGTCGGGCTCTACGAGGTCCTCCTCACCGATACCGAGGTGATGACGATCTGGGCGTCGAGCCCGCAAGCGCACTGCGATCTCATGGTCGCTGCGACCGATGGCACCGATGAGCGAGTTGCGCGTTGGCGGGTGAGCGCGCGCGACTACCTGACCGAATGGCGCGAGGAGCTCATGACGCCCTATCCCGGCACGCTCCTGTCGGCCGGCGACACGCTCTGACCTGCGTCGACCTGGTCGAGACCACGGCCCGGATCGTGCACCGGACCGTCACGGGGTCGCCGACCTAGACGTTTGGCCGTCGAGCCCGGGCCCCCCTCCGTCGGACCGGGGGGTCGGCGTCACCGCGAACTCGAGGTCACGGCCGAAAACCTTCTCGAACAGCTCGCGCTTTCGGCGCGCACCCCAGAGCTCGAGCTCACAGTCGTCGCGCGCCGTGATTCGAACCACCGCGAGCGATGGGCCCACCCGCACGTCGACGCGCTCGACCGTTCCACTGCGGCTGCGGTCGAGACCGTCGGCGATGCGCAGCAGCGCGGTGAGCGGGCGGAGGCGGGCCTCGTCGAGCAGCGGGAGCTCGTCGGTCGACTTCGGCTGACCGCGCCGGTGCCAGCGGGCCAGGCCCGCGAGCAGCTGGACCTCTTCGGGCGTGAAGCCGCGGAGCTGTCCGTGTCGGATGAGGTACGCGCCGTGCTTGTGGTGACCCTGTGAGGCGACGTGCTCGCCGATGTCGTGCAGCAGCGCGCCGTACTCGAGCAGCTCGCGGTCGTCGGACGACAGCCCGTGCAGCTCCTGGGTGTGGTCGAAGAGCTCGCACGCCAGCGCCGCGACGTGCCGCGCGTGATCGTCGGCAACGTTGCAGCGGCGCGCCAGTGCCTCGACCGACGCGCGCCGGATGGCGCGGGGATCGTCGGACCACTCGGCCGGGTCGCGCCGGGCGATCGCGTCGAGCACGATCCCTTCACGCAGGGCCCACTCGCTCACGACCATGTCTTCGATCCCGAACAGCTCCATCGCGGTCGCGAGGAAGAGCGATCCGGCCGGGATGAGGTCGACGCGGCGCGCCTCGAGTCCGTCGAGGCGCAGGCGCGCGTCGGCATCGGACGAGAGGATCTGCTCGTGGAGCGGCAAGAACTCGTCGCGGGTGAACGTCAGCTGGTTGAGCGAGTCGGGGACGTTCTGCTTGCGTCGAGTGGCGACCATGTGCCCGAGGTCCTCCAGGGTGCCGCTGCTCCCGACGAAGCGCTTGGGCCCGAAGCGGGCGACCGCTTCGGCGATCGGCTCGAGGATCTCGACGAGATGGGCGCGCAGGCGGCGCTGCTCGTCCTTGGAGATCGGGTCGGTGGTGACGAACTCGGCGGTGAGGCGCCCGACCCCGAGGTGCTCGCTGGTCGCCCAGTGCAGGCCGCCCGCGTCGCCCACCATGATCTCGACGCTGCCGCCGCCGAGGTCGAAGCACAGCGCCGGCGCCGGCTCCAGCAGCACACTCGCCCGCACCGCTCCGAAGATGAGCTCGGCCTCGCGGCGTCCGCTGATGACCTCGACCGCGACGCCCGTCTCGGCTTCGATGCGGTCGACCACCGCGTCGCCGTTCGCGGCAGAGCGGATCGCGCTGGTCGCGCAGGCGTGGATCTCGGTCGTGTCGGCGGCCTCGGCGAGGAGGGTGAACCGGCGAACGGTGGCAATCACCACGTCGAGGGCGGCGTCAGTGACGCGGCCGTGGCGGCTGACCACGTCACCGAGGCGGATCATCGCCTTCTCGGTCGTGATCTTCTCGAAGCCCCCGTCGGGATGGGCGTCGGCGATCAGCAGGTGGAAGGAGTTGGTGCCCAGGTCGAGCGCGGCGATCCGCACGATCCGAGGGTAGCGGTACGCTCACCCCCGACTGAACGCCGGATCGGACACCGGACGTGCCCAACCCGAGGTGGAGGAACATCGCGATGACAGACCTGCAGGCAGAGCATCGGATGCTGATCGACGGCAAGCTGGTCGAGGCCGCGTCGGGTCGGACGTTCGCCAACGTCAACCCGGCGACCGAGGAGGTCATCGGCCAGGTCGCCGACGGCGGGGTCGAAGAGATGGAGCAGGCTGTCTCGGCCGCACGGCGCGCCTTCGATGACACCGACTGGTCCACGAACCGCGAACTGCGCGCGCGGTGTCTCCAGCAGCTCAAGGACGGGCTCGATCGTCATCGTGAGGACCTGCGGCCGCAGATCGTCGCCGAGGTGGGCACGCCGATCGCGCTCACGTACGCGATCCAGCTCGACTCGTGCATCGACGACATCCAGTACGACATCGACATGATCGAGGCCTACGTCTGGGAGCGCGATCTCCCGGTCAACGAGTTCATGGGCACGACGAGCGCGCGCAAGGTCTTCCACGAGGCCGTCGGCGTGTGCGGTGCGATCACGCCCTGGAACTTCCCCTTCATGCTGAACCTCTCGAAGATCGGGCCGGCGCTCGCCGCGGGCAACACCGTCATCCTGAAGCCCGCGCCCGACACGCCCTGGAGCGCGACCGCGATCGCCAAGATCGCGGCCGAGGAGACCGATCTGCCACCGGGCGTGCTCAACATCGTCACCGCGGGCGACAAGGCCGAGGTCGGCGAGGTCCTCACCGGTGACCGCCGCGTCGACATGGTCAGCTTCACGGGATCCTCGACCACGGGGCGCCGGATCATGGCGCGTGGCGCCGACACGCTGAAGCGGGTCTTCCTCGAGCTCGGGGGCAAGTCCGCCAACATCGTGCTCGACGATGCCGACTTCGCGGCGGTGGTCCCCACCGGCTCGATGACGTGCATGCACGCAGGGCAGGGGTGCGCGATCACCACGCGGATGCTGTTGCCGGCCTCGCGCTACGACGAAGGCGTCGAGCTGCTCGAAGCTGCGTTCTCCGCGTTCCCGTACGGTGATCCGACCGATCTCTCGAACATGATGGGACCTCTCATCAACGAGCGCCAGCGCGAACGCGTGCTCGACTACATCGAGAAGGGCAAGGCCGAGGGTGCGCGCCTCCTCGTCGGTGGGGGACGGCCCGAGCAGTTCCCCAAGGGCTACTTCGTCGAGCCGACGCTGTTCGTCGACGTCGACCCCGACGCAACGATCGCACAGGAGGAGATCTTCGGCCCGGTGCTCGCCGTCCTGCGCTACGAGGACGACGACGACGCCGTGCGCATCGCGAACAACTCGACCTACGGCCTCTCGGGCTCGGTCGCGTCGGCGTCACTCGATCGGGCCATGAGCATCGCCCGACGGATCCGCACCGGAACCGTCTCGGTGAACGGTGGCCAGTGGTTCGGTCCCGACTCACCGTTCGGCGGCTACAAGGACAGCGGGATCGGTCGCGAGCACGGGCTCGAGGGCTTCGAGGAGTACCTCGAGACCAAGACCATCGGTCTGCCTGTCGAGGCGTAGGCCGTCGAGGTGTGGGCCGTCGAGGTGTGGGCCGTCGAGGTGTGGGCCGTCGAGGGGCAGCTCTCGCTCCGCCGTGCCGCCCGTGAGAGGATCTGGTCACGGCGATGATCGAGAGTTCTGAGTACCTCCCGACCTTCGACTCCGTCGGGGAGGAACGGCTCCACCGGAAGCAACGCCTCGCCGCGGCGTTCCGGCTGTTCGGCCGCTTCGGCTTCGACGAGGGCGTCGCGGGGCACATCACCGCTCGCGACCCCGAGCTCCTCGACCACTTCTGGGTCAACCCCTTCGGGA
>JALHSW010000590.1 GCA_022865365.1 Acidimicrobiia bacterium
CGATCCTCATCCGAGGAGCTCCTGCATCGCATCGTCGTCGCGACCGGCGAGTCGCGATGCACCCGCGGCGAGCGCACGGTACGCGTGCTGCTCGTCGAGGGCGACGGCCGCCAGGTGGCGCGCCACCGTACCCACGTCACCGCGTGAGACCGGTCCCGTCAGCGCAGCCTCCGGCCCCAGCGCGAAGACGTTGTCGATCGTGGCCCGCACGAGCGGCTCGAACGCCGCGAGCGGCACGCCCGCGCTCGACGCGACCCGCTCGACCTGACCGAGCAGCGCCACGAGGTGGTTCGAGGCGATGCACGCGGCCGCGTGGTAGCGGTCGCGATGCTCTTCGAGCACCGTGAACGGGTGCATGCCGAGCTGCTCTGCGAGCGCAGCCACCTCGGGTGGGCCGGTGACCGCGACCCAGGCGCCGGCGAGTCGGGCCGCGCCGACGTCACCCGACGGAAGCGTCTGCAGCGGGTGGAGCACGCCGAGGCGCACGTCGCGTCGGATCGCGGCGATCGGCGCCAGCACCTCCAGTCCGCTCGAGCCCGAGCAGTGGAGCACGAGCGCGTCCGCACGAAGCCCTGCGGTGACTGACGCGGCCGCGTCGCCGATGACTGCGTCGGGTGTTGCGAGGATCACCAGGTCGGCGTCGCGTGGCGCCTCGCCGACCGAGGACGGGCGAGCCCCGAACCGGCCGGCGGCGACCAGCACGCTGGGCGCGTCGGGAGCGCGTCCGGCCACGGCGGTCACCTCGTACCCGGCGGCCACGAGCGCAATCGCGATCGCGGTCCCGGCGCGACCGGGTCCGACAAGCGCCACGGTCGATTGGCTCTGACTCAGGGAGCTCTGGTTCATCGACCCTCCGAATCCAGCCCCTCGGGTGCCGGTTGCTCGGGTCCTGCAGCGTTCTCTACCGCGGAAGCCTCAAGGATAGGTCGGTCTGGCGGACGCCCTCCCGGCGAGGCTCGGGGCACGGCACGCGGCCGGGTCTCGCGTCACGCGCGAGGGTCGGGTCCAGGTCGGCGAGGGGCACCATCACGAAGCCGCGCTCCCACATCCGCGGGTGCGGGACCTCGAGGTCGGCTTCGTGCAGCTCGGTCGTACCGACGAGCAGCACGTCGACGTCGAGCGTCCGCGGACCCCATCGTTCCGTGCGAACTCGTTGCGCCGCCTGCTCGAGCCGTTGCGCGACGCCCAGCAGCTGGCGGGCCGAGAGCGCGGTGTCGACGGCCACGACCGCGTTGAGGAAGTCGTCCTGCTCGGGACCACCAACCGGTGCGGTCTCGTAGACCGGCGACACGCCGACCACGGTGATCCCGTCAGCCGCCCCGAGCCCGTCGACCGCGGCCTGTAGGGTCGCGAGCCGGTCGCCCAGGTTCGAGCCGATGCCCAGATAGGCCCGCTCGTGCCGCCCGGCCGGTTCGACAGTGCTCACCGTTCGATGCGCACGCCGACGTGGTCGAGCTCGAGCGGGACCGGCGGGTGGAGCTTGCGCACCGTCACCACGACGGCGGCGACGCGATCATCGGCGCGACACACCTCGGCGATACGAGTCGCGAGGCGTTCGAGCAGGCGATAGCTCTCGTCGCGCACGACCGCCGCGGCAGCGTCCGCGACGGCTGCGTAGTCGACCGTGTCGGCCAGCGCGTCGCTCGCACCGGCACTGGAAAGGTCGACCGACAGCTCGAGGTCGATCTCGAAGGGCTGGGCGCGCGTCTGCTCCTCGGGGAGCACGCCGTGCACGCCGGGCACCCGGAGGCCGGAGATGAGGACCCGGTCCATCAGCACAGGTCCATCAGCACAGGTCCATCAGCACAGGTCCATCAGCGGGGCGGCCGGACGAGCCGCTCGGAGATCGTCGTCGCCACGATCTCGCGTCCCACGGCGCCGAGCTGGCGACCCGTGATCTTCTCCATGGCAACGATCGCGTGCGCGCCCTCCTGCACGAAGCCCGAGTACATGAGATATCCCGTGAGCACGCCGACGAGGCGGTCGCCGAACTCCTCGTGGTGGATGAGC
>JALHSW010000591.1 GCA_022865365.1 Acidimicrobiia bacterium
CACCGACCGGCCACTCCCGATCCCGGTCACGAGGTCGCCGACACGCGTCGTGAGCGCGCCCGCCTTGCGCCCCGGGAACGCCGCACCACCCGCGCCGCTCCCCCCGCCGCCGAGTCCCGTGCGTTCGAACGCGAGGGTCGTGTTGGCGACCGCCCAACCCTTGTTCAGCCCGCCGATCAGCGCGTCGTTCGACACGCGCGCGCCGTCGAGGAAGACCTCGCTGAAGAGTGCACGGCCCGTCATCTCACGCAACGGGCGGACCTCGACGCCGGGCTGGTCCATCGAGAACGCGAAGTAGCTGATGCCCTGGTGCTTCGGCGCGTCAGGGTCGGTGCGGGCGAGCAGCATACCGAGGTCGGCGACCTGAGCACCCGACGTCCACACCTTCTGCCCGGTGATCACCCATTCGTCGCCGTCGCGCTCGGCCTTGGTCTGGAGGCTCGCGAGGTCAGAGCCTGCGCCCGGCTCACTGAACAGCTGGCACCACGCCTCCTCGCCGTTCACGATCGGCGGGAGGTACCGCTTCTGCTGCTCCGGTGAGCCGTGCGTATAGATCGTGGGACCTGCGAGCAGGATGCCGAGCCCGGCCGGGCCGCCGACCGCGCCGGCCGCGCGCAGCTCGTCGGCGACGACACGGGCGAGATCGCCGGCGAAGCCGCGCCCGAGCGCGGTCTCGGGCCAGGTCGGGACGGCCCAGCGCGCTTCGCCGAGGCGCTCCCACCACTGCGCCACCGTGAGGTCGGGGTCCCAGTGCTCCGCGAGGAAGGCCCGCACGTCGTCGCGAACCGCTTCGGCGGTGACCTCGGTCATCTTCGTGCTCCTGGTCTCGTCACTTCTCTGGTGAGGCGAGCAGCTCGAGGACCTTCTCCGACGGGCGGGCGATGACTGCACGCTCGCCCACGAAGACCACCGGGCGCTCCATCAGCTCGGGGTGCTCGAGCAGGAGGCCGACCACCGCTCCACGGCTCGTGTAGCCGTCGGCGTCGAGCCCGAGCTCGCCGAAGCGCTTGTCGTGGCGCACCAGCGCTGCCGGTTCATCGGGAATCGCGTCGATGATGCGCTCGAGGGTGGCGCGGTCCGGCGGTGCGTGGAGGTACTCGACCACGTCGGCCGACACGCCCCGCTCGGTGAGGATCTCGAGCGCACCGCGAGACTTGCTGCACTGAGGGTTGTGGAACACCTGAACCGACTCCATAGCCCATCAGGCTACCGTTGGGTGACACGCCTGACCCATCCCGGAGGAACCCATCCCGGATGAACCCATCCCGGAGGAACCCATGAGCGAGTACAAGGTCCTCGGCCGCGAGGATCCGAACAGCATCGAGTCGATCCTCGCCGACGACGCGATCGACTTCGGGACGGCCGTGCACGCGACCCACGTCGGTGGCGACGCCATCTTCACCTGGGACTACGAGCGCACACGCGAGGGCCTCGGCAAGCTCTACGAGCGGGCGAAGACCTCGCAATGGAACGGATCCACCGACCTCGACTGGTCCATCGACGTCGACGTCGAGAAGGTAGCCATCGAGATGCAGGCTGCGATCGCTCAGCTGCAGGATCGGCTCCTCAGCCTGCCGAACTCGCCGCTGAAGAGCTGGGGTGAGGAGCAGTGGACGAAGCTCGCGATCGAGGCATTCAACTGGCGGATGAGCCAGTTCCTGCATGGCGAGCAGGGGGCGCTGATCTGCACCGCGAAGATCGTCGAGACCGTGCCGTGGATCGACGCCAAGTACTACGCATCGACGCAGGTGATGGACGAGGCGCGCCACGTCGAGGTGTTCGCCCGATACCTGGACACCAAGCTCGAGGGTCACTACCCGGTGAACCCGGCGCTCCAGCTCCTGATCGACGACATCATCGCCGACTCGCGCTGGGACATGACCTACATGGGCATGCAGATCATGATCGAGGGTCTCGCCCTCGCCGCGTTCGGCTTCATGCACGCGTTCACCCAGGAGCCGCTGCTCAAGCAGCTCCTGCGCTACGTGATGAGCGACGAGGCCCGCCACGTCGCGTTCGGCGTGCTGTCACTGCAGGAGTACTACCAGGGGCTCGACGGCAAGGAGATCCGCGAGCGCCAGGAGTTCGCGTTCGAGGCCGCACTGCGCATGCGCGACCGGTTGATGATGCACGCGGTGTGGGAGCAATGCGGGATCGACCGCAAGGCGATCACCCGCATGCTCTTCGAGGTGAAGAAGCCCGGCGTGAACCCGTTCCAGGCCGCGCTGTTCTCCAAGATCGTGCCGAACTGCAAGAAGCTCGGGCTCCTCGACGCCGGCGACGGCTGGCTGCGCGATCGCTTCACCGAGATCGGCGTCATCGAGTACGAGGACGCGCCCGACACCGAGGTCGAGTACGCCCTCCTCGACGCCGTTGCCCAAGACCGAGAAGCCGCCAGCGCCTAGCCCCGGTTGCGTCCGAGATCGAGCTGCGGCCGGGCGACCGCGTCTGCGAGCAGCTCGAGGTAACGCGTCCGCGACACCTCGACCGCGCCGAGTGATTCGAGGTGCGCTGTGCACCACTGCACGTCGAAGAGCGACGCGCCCCCGGCGCGCAGCCGCTCGACGAGCCCGACGAACGCGACCTTCGATGCGTCGGTCCGGCGGTGGAACATCGACTCCCCCGCGAACAGCCCACCGAGCGCGACGCCGTAGATGCCTCCCGCGAGCTCCCGCTTCCCATCGGCACCGTTGGTCCACACCTCGACGCTGTGTGCGCGCCCCCGCTCGTGGAGACCGACGTAGGCCTTGATGAACGATTCGTCGATCCAGCCGTGCAGGCGACTCGGGTCCCCGCACGCGCGCATGACCGCCTCGAACTCCGTGTTGACGGTCACGCTGAAGCGCGCAAGAGAGCGCCGCAATGTCCGGCTCACTCTCACCCCGTCGAGCGGGACGATCCCCCGCGGGTCGGGGGACCACCATCCGAGCGGTCCGCCGGTTGCCAACCGCATCGGGAACAGCCCGCGCTCATAGGCTCTGAGCAGCGTCGCGGCCGCGAGATCGGCACCGACTCCGATGATCTCCTCACCGGGCGCGGCGGCCGCCGGATCGGGGAACGTCCAGCCGGTCAGGGCCAGGCCTTCCAGCGCCGGGCTACGTCCCCGCGCAGAAGCCGACCTCGTCGGTGTTCAGCGTGCCGTCGGCGCAGCGCAGGTTCGGGTTGTTGTGCGAGAACACACCGTCGGGGCTCTCCCAGCCCGGCACGACCCACGCGTGCACCATCCACGTCGTGACCGCCAACAACCGACCGCCCTTCGAGCTGCACTGCTCGGCGGTCACGTCCGAGTCGGCGGGGAAAGGCACCTCGATGCCACCCGACGAGTACTTGATGCACACGTTGCTGTGGCGGTGCCAGTGGTCGTTGGGCCCGGCAAACCCTTCCGGCGCCGCCGAGCTGAGCGAGTTGTACATCAGCCCGACGATCCGCGAGTCGGGCGCGGTGCCGTCGTAGATGTACGTGTCGGGATGGCCGGCGTCCACGCCTCCGGAGCCCGTCAGCCCAGCACCGGTGACGCCCACATAGTGCGCGCCGCTTCCGGGCGCGAAGCCGCCCGCGAGCACGAAACCCGCCGCGGTCGCGTCCGCGACGGTCGGCAGCCGATCCGCCGCCTCGCGAGCCGAAACGAGCTGTGCCGCGATCGCGGCCCGGGTCGCCACGTCGAGCGGCGCGTCGGGCTCGGCCTCGGCCGCGATGTCCTGCGCCTTCACGCCCGAGATCTGCTGGCCGTTCTCGATGACGACCCCGGAGTGGCCGGCGTGCTCGGACGCAAGCGACGTCCCGGACGTCGCGGCCACGGGCGTGGCCACCGACCGGGTGTCGTCCTTGGAGTCGGCGAGCACGATCGTCGCCGCGCCGATCATGAACCCGAGTACTCCCACTGCGAGCCAGCGAGCGAGCATCATCTTCCCCCTTGGGCGGCCCGAAAGGGCAACCGCGCCGCAGAGCGTACCCGGGGAAGTGTCCCGCGCGGAGCGGCATGCAGGCGGCACTACAACTAGCCTCGACGGGGTACCAGCAGTGCGGTGCTGCCGGGTCGGCGTCGGATGCCGCCCGCCAGCCAACACCGACGCCGAACCCCAACCCGACCTTGAGGTCTTCCGCAGTGCGTCTCGTCCCCGCCCGTTGTGCCACCCGTGCCCTGGCGACCGCTGTGGCCACGGTTGCATTGCTGGGTGGACTCGGAGCGGCCACCCCGGCCGGGGCCGACCCGAGTCAGGACGCCGACGCGACGGTGAGCACGCTCCGGGCCGACGCCGACCAAGCCGCGGCCGAGTACTTCGACGCGCTGGGCAAGACCCAGGCGCTCGACACCCAGATCGCCGAGATCGAGGCCCGGCTCCCCCGGCTCACCGCGCGGCAGCGGGTGCTCCAGGGTCGCACGGAGGACCGTGCGGTCGCGGCGTACAAGCGCTCGGGCGACCAACTCGGGGCCATCATCGCGAGCGGCAGCGTGCTCACCGCGGCGCGGCGGACCGTCTGGCTCGATCGGCTCAACCAACACGACAACGACGCGTTCGAGGAGCTGGTCCGGGTGACGACCCGGCTCGAGACTCAGCATCAGCAGCTTCGCGACGCGCGAGCGACGCAGGCCGTGGCGCTCGCACAGGTCGAAGCTCGCGGGCGCGACATCGATGCAAAGCTCCAGGCCGCCGAGGACCGCAGCCGTCAGCTCGCGGCACAAGCGGCCCAAACGGCCCAGCCGGCGCGTCCCGTCAGCCCGAAGGGCACCGGCAGCGCGCCCCCGGTTGCGCCGCCCGACTACCAGCCGACACCGGGGACGCACCCCCAGCACGACGACCCGTTCCTCACCTGCACCCGCGCGCACGAGGGTAGCTACACCTCGTACAACCCGGCCGGGCCGTACATGGGCGCGTACCAGTTCCTCCAGTCGACGTGGAACGGCGCGGCGAATCACGCCGGACGCTCCGATCTCGTGGGCGTACCACCGAACACCGCGTCCGAGTACGACCAGGACGACGTGGCGTGGGCGCTCTACCAGTGGCGGGGCGCCGGACCGTGGGGTGGGCGCTGCGTCTGACGCAGACGACTCGCCAGAACCCCTCGCCAGTAGCGCGACCGCCCGGCTGAGTCCCGGCTCAACCGGTCCAGGTCGGGAGTATGGCCCGCATCAGGTCTTCGTCCGGTGTCGTCCGCCATGCGTCGAGCATGGCGATCGCCATCGGATCGCAGCCGACCCGCAGCGGGGCATCGTCGTCCAGGATCGCGTCCACGATCGCCGTGGCCGCGTCGGCGCTCGACGTGACCTGCCCTTCGATCGCGCGGCGGCCCTCGAAGTACCGCTCGGCCATCGCCCGGTAGTCGGGATCGTCGATGGCTTCGGGTGCCTTCGCCGAGCCCGCGAGCATGTCGGTGTCGATCGGGCCCGGGAGGATCTCGAGCACGCGCACACCGAAGGGCGCGAGCTCGGCGCGCAGGCTCTCGCCGATCGTGCTGATCGCAGCCTTGCTCGACCGGTACGGCGCCAAGAACGGCACCGGAGCAAAGAGCGACGACGACGAGATGTTGCACAGCACCCCACCGCCAGCCCGGCGCAACCCCGGAATCGCTTGGCGGCTGACGTCGATGAGACCGAACACGTTGGTCTCGAACATGTCGCGCCACAGCTCCATCGGTGTTGCCTCGAACGACGGGTGCTCCCGCTCGAGCGCCGCGTTGTTGACGAGAACCCGCATCTGGTCGGGAAGATGGATCGAATCGGGGTCGGCGACGTCGAGCCGCTCGACACGCAACGCGCCGCCCGTGGCCGCGACCTCCTCGACGAGCTCGGCGCCCATCTCGGGTCGGCGCATGGTCGCGACGACGTCGAAGCCCCGGACGGCGAGCTCGAGCGCCACCGCACGGCCGATGCCCCGGCTCGCGCCGGTCACGACCGCCGTTCCCTCCGCCTGCATCGCTCCCCCTCCGGACACCCGCGTGTCAGTCACCCGATTGCGGGAGTCTACGGTTCACCCCGCTGGTCGCCCGTCTGACAGTCGCCTGCCCGACTCAGCCGGGCGCGCCGACCTTGACGAGGTTCGCGTACCCGGCGAGCGCAACGGCCACGACGGCACCGATCAGCAGGACGAACGTGATCGACGTGACCGACGCGAGGGGACCAGCGATGAGCACGCCCACGGGCACGGTTCCCCCGAACCCCATGATCCACAGCCCCATCACACGCCCCCGCACCGCGTCGTCGACGTGCTCCTGCAGCACCGTCGACAGCGACGTGATCACGACAAAGTACGCGTAGCCGAGGATCGGCGCGATCACGAGTGCGCCCGCCGGTGAGCGGACGAGCGCAAACACGACGAGCACGAGCCCGAACGCTACGAGCGCGGGCCTCACGAGCCGCGCCTTCGAGAACGCCGCG
>JALHSW010000592.1 GCA_022865365.1 Acidimicrobiia bacterium
GGAACGTTCGAGACCGGCAGCTGCTCGATGCGGAATGGCGGCCGCTCCACTTCACGTGGACCGAGGTCGATCGCGATCCGTCAGGTGTGGGGTCCGAGATTCGAAGGCAGTTGCGTGCCCTAGACCTTCCTGAGACCGCGCTAGATGGCGCTGCTGGAGAGGATCTGCTCGCCGTCGCTGCCGCCGTCGACGTAGACGGCGTCACCGTCGTGCACCAGCGTGTGCCAGTACTCGGAGATGTGCATCGGGATGCGCGCGCACCCGTGGGATGCCGGCTCGGTCGGCACCGAGTCGTACCCGTGGATCGCCCGGCCCTTGAAGAAGTAGTACGGGTTGTACAGACCGCCGAGGTCACCGTTGTCGATGCCCTCGCGGAACAGGTAGTACGCGTACCGACCGCTCGGCGTCGTCGCGACCTCGCAGATGTGCTGCGTCGGCGCGCGCTTCGGCGTGTTGTAGCAGAACGACTGACCACTCGCCGTCGACGTCGTCGTGATCAGGCGCACCTGGTAGTTCTCGTAGAGCGTGATCACCTGCTTGGTGATGTCGATCTCGGTGCGGTTGGGCTCCGCAGTGGCGTGCAGCGGCGTCGGGTACGCAAAGGTCGCGAGGATCATCGCCTCGTACGCGGCGATGCGGCCATAGCGTGGGAGACCTGCGAGCTTCTCCACCGCCTGGACCGCGTAGGTCGTTGCTTGATCCCACTTTCCGTCGACGGCGCCCGGGTCGAACTTGAGATCGGCCATGCGCTGCTCGAAGGGCAGGACCAAGGCCGGGTCAGAGCCGGGCCCTATGGTCGTGACGGCGTCGATGACCGGCAGGGTCGTCGACGCAGCAGGTTGTATGAGCTGGGGCAGCGTCGGGACCGTGGTTGCGGGCAGCGTGCTCGTCGTGGTGGTGGGCGCCTTCGGGGTGGCTGCCTCCGCGCTCCCGTTCGCGGCCGGATCATCGGTGTTGTCGCGCAGCGCAGCGCCGGCAACCACGACGCCGCCCACGAGGACGAGCGCGAGCAGCATGCTGACGATGACTTTGGCCGGGAAGGCCTTGCGCACCATGAGAACGACCATGCTACCGGCTGCCGACAGGTTCTCCCCCCCGGCGACTCGGCGACTCGGTGCCTCGTGGCGCTCGTCGACCCCGCCTGGCCACGTCGGGCCCGCCTGGCCACGCCGGGCTGGGCTGGGCTCGGTAAGCACGGGACCCGCTCGGCCGTCCTGTTCCCGGGTGCCCGAACGGGCGCCCATGGGAGACGATGACGATCAACCGATGGACGATGACCGCCGAGCTGCCGAGCGTTCCGAGGATGCTGCGCTGGTCGCGCGCGCCCGGGGCGAAGACCCGGACGCCTTCGGACGGCTCTACGACCGGTGGTTCGGCCGCGTGCACGATCTGGCCTTTCGCATCACCCGCAACGCGGCGCTCGACCGGAAACGTCGCGACGCCCGTGCGACTCGAGTCGACGTCGAGGGGCTCGCGTTGCCGTCCGCCACCCTGTGAACGCTCAGGCCTCGATCGTCACCGGGGTGCCGAGCGGCACCTGCTGGGCGATCGGCAGGA
>JALHSW010000065.1 GCA_022865365.1 Acidimicrobiia bacterium
ATCGTGTCTGCGGTCGACATCGTGCGCCAGGGCTGGGTGGAAGCACGTAGTGAGGTGTGATGTCCTGGCGATCGGGACCGAGCTGTTGCTCGGCCAGATCGTCGACACGAACAGCGCCTGGGTCGGCGAGCAGCTCGCGGCCGCCGGGATCGACACCTACGAACACCGCAAGGTCGGCGACAACCTGCCGCGGATGGTCGCGGCGCTCCGCGACCTGCTGCGCGAGTCCGACGCCGTCATCGTGTGTGGTGGGTTGGGGCCGACGCAGGACGATGTGACCCGGGATGCCATCGCTGAGCTCATGGGTGTCGCGCTGGAGCGTCGTGAGGATCTCGTGGAGCAGATCGCCGCGATGTTCGGTACTCGCGGTCGGGACATGCCGGCCAACAACCTTCGCCAGGCCGATGTGCCGGTAGGTGGTGATGTGATCCCGAACCCGATCGGGACCGCCCCCGGCCTCGAGTGCGAGATCTCGGGTGACGACGGTCGCACGAGGGTGATCTACGCCGTGCCCGGCGTGCCGTACGAGATGCAGCAGATGGTCACCGATCACGTGCTGCCCGATCTCCTCGAGCGGTCGGGAGAGCGGGCCGTGATCGTGTCGCGCTCGCTCAAGACCTGGGGCACGTCCGAGTCGGCCCTCGCGGAGATGATCGCCCACCGCGTCGACGTGCAGGCGAACCCCACCATCGCCTTTCTCGCGCGTGGCATCGAGGGCCTGTACGTGCGACTCACCGCCAAGGCGCCGAGCGATGCCGAAGCACGCGAGCTGATCACGGCGGAAGAAGTAGAGCTCCGGGCAATCCTCGGTGAGCTGATCTTCGCGGTGGACGACGAGACCATGGAGTCGGTCGTGCTCGCGGCGTGCGAGGCGCGTGGCTGGACGCTCGGCGTCGCCGAGTCCCTCACCGGCGGCTTGGTGGGTGCTCGCATCACGAACGTGTCCGGTGCCAGCCGAACCTTCCGGGGTGCCGTCGCGTCCTATGCGACCGACGTGAAGCGCTCGCTGCTCGGTGTCACGGCCGAGCACGTGGTCGGCGCCGAGTGCGCGATCCAGATGGCCGAAGGCGTCCGGCAGGTCCTGGGCTGCGACGTTGCCGTCTCGACGACCGGCGTGGCCGGACCCGAGGAGCAGGACGACCAGCCGGTGGGCACCGTCTGGTTCGGGATAGCGATCTCCGGCCACGAGACCGAGGCAGTCTCCACCCGCCTCCCCGGAGACCGGGAGCGGATCCGTCAGTTCTCCACGATCTCCGTACTCAACCTGCTCCGCCTGCGCCTCGCCTCCCTGGCCTGAGGTCCGCGGTCAGTCCGGCAGGATGGGTACGGAGACGGCCTGCTCGCGGCCGAGCTGCACGGCGCGGGTGATCGCATCCTGCCCGAACCGGGTGCGGACGCCGTCGAGCACGTCGTCGAGCGCGCCGCCGGAGGCTCGCTCGAACGGCAATCCGGGCTGGTCGGTCTCGTCGTCGAGGTTGCCGACCGCGACACCGAGCAGGGTGAGGCCCCGCTCGTCGAGCATCGGCTGTGCCCCGTGGAGCACGTCGCGCGCGACGTCCAGGATCGTGGTCGTGTTCGCGGTCGGCCGTTCCACGGTGCGGGAGCGCGTGACGCTCGTGAAGTCGTCGAATCGGATGCGGAGCACGACGGTGCGTCCCGAGCGACCGGACGATCGCATTCGACGGGTGACCCGGTCCACGAGCTCGACGAGCGTCGCGTCGATCTCCGCGGGGGACCGCCGACCGCGGCCAAGTGCGCGCTGCGCGCCCACCGACTTGCGCCGGCGACCCGTCTCAACCGGCCGGGGGTCGAGGTTGTGGGCGAGCGCGTGCAGGTGTGAACCCGAGGCCTTGCCGAGCCAGCGGACGAGCGTGTCCGGGGATTCGCACGCGACTTCGCCCACAGTGCGGATGCCCTGCGCGTGGAGCTTCTGTGCGGTGACCGGGCCGACGCCCCAGAGACGTTCGACCGGGAGCGGGTGGAGGAACGCGAGCTCGCCGTCCGGGGGCACGACGAGGAGCCCATCGGGCTTGGCCACCGCGCTGGCGACCTTCGCGAGGAACTTGGTGCGTGCAACGCCGACGGTGATCGGCAGGCCGACGCGCGCGGCAACGTCGCGTCGGAGCTTGCGCGCGATTTCCTCGGGCGTGCCCGCGATGCGCCGCAGCCCGACCACCTCGAGGAACGCCTCGTCGATCGAGAGCCCTTCGACGAGTGGTGTCGTGTCCTCGAAGACCTCGAAGACGGCGCGGCTCGCCTCGGCGTAGGCGGACATGCGCGGGTCGACGACCACCGCGTGGGGGCAGAGCCGGAGCGCTTGGCGGCAGTTCATCGGGGTGCGGACGCCGTGGGCCTTTGCCTCGTAGCTCGCGGCGAGGACGACGCCGGAGCCGACCAGCACCGGTCGTCCGCGCAGCGTCGGGTCGTCGCGCTGCTCGACCGATGCGTAGAACGCGTCGAGGTCGGCGTGGAGGATCGTCGCCTCGCGGTACACGAACGCATGTTCGCACATCCCGGACGGCCCGTGCCCGGCGGTCAGCCCACGGGCTGGCGCTGGGTCAGGTGCCGGATCCGGGCGCCGAGCTCGGCCGCGTGATCGGATGCCGCGGTCAGGTTGCCGGCGTCGTTGGCTGCCTGCAGCTCGCCCAGCCGATGGTCGATCTCGCTGCGGGCCGCCGCGTCCAGCGTCCCGATGAAGCGGTCGCGGATCCACTCCAGCGTGGCCACGTCGCCGGTGACCGCGGCGCGGTCCTTGGCTGCGGCGTCGACCCGGAGCTGCTGGGTCCAGAGCTCGAAGCGAACGGTGTCGATCTCCACGGGCGGGCGGTGGCGAAGCTCGAGGTCGAGCGCGGACTGGCCGAGGTCGACGGCCGCCTGCGCGACCTTCTGGCCCTGGTGTGCGCCGATTGCGGCGCGCAGCGTCCGCAGCGACCGGGTGACGGCCGTGGCAACGGGCTTCGGCGGCTGCTCACTCGACTGCACCGAGTCCCATGCGGTCTCCATCCGGTCGATCGTGGCCGTCGCGCCGGGCCAGTTCTCGAGCCGAGCGGACTCGAGGATCGCGACCGCGCCCGACGCGAGGGTGCCGAGCTCGGGCGACGGCAGACCCGGGAGTGCGTCCGTCGGCACCGCGAGCGCCAGGGCCTCGAGGTCGCCGGACGGGTCGCCGTTGCGGAACTCCCCGTACCCGGGGGCGAAGATCTTCTTCTCGTGCGTCCCGTCCTGGTGGAGCTCGTCGACGACGATCGTGCCGCTGACCGGGCCGATGGGTCCGTCGACCGTCTTGCCGACCGCCTGCACCGTCACCTCTTCGAACACGATGTTCGGCGCGTTCTCCGGACGGTAGACGTCGCCGACCGCGGGCTGTCCCGGCATGATCATCGCCGGGGGACCATCGCGGCCCGCGAGCCACGTTCCCTCGGTGGGGCCGACGCTGCCGTCGACGTAGTCGAACACGTCCTCGCCGAGGTACCACACCGACCCGTCGTCGGCCTGCGCGTACCGATCGATCGCGACCTCGGCGATTCGACCGTCGAGGTACGCCATGTACTGGGAGAGCCGGACCTCGATCGGCTTGCCCTGCCACTGGATTGTCTCGGTCTGGGGCAGGAGCGTCGTCTCGGTGCGGAAGGGCTTGCCCTCCACGTGACCGAGCAGCAGCGCCGAGTGCAGGTCGCTGATGGGGAACAACGGGTTGGTGATCACCGCCGAGTTGGTGAACACCGGCGTGGCGAGGTCGACCCGCTCACCGCGAGGGGCACACCCGCGACCGTCGTGGGTCCCACATTCCGTCTGCCGATTCGTCTGGGCGGTCGCGCTCGGACCCACGGACAACGTGGCGGCCAGTGCGCCGGCAATCACCATCGACACTGCGGTTCGGGAACGGGTGAGCATCTCGAGCCTCCTCGGCACGGTTGTGGAGCAGCGCAGCGGTTCGCGCGCTCGCCGAAGGTACGAAATGCCGTGTGTGGAGACAGTGTGAAGGCGAGTCTTCCTGAGCCTCGCGGCGACGTGATCGGCCTCGGCGTGTCCCAGGGGGGCCAAGGGAGTCCTTGACCCCGAACGGGTGTTCGTCTACCGTCTCACATACGTGGAATTCCACGATTGTGAGTCCCCTCGCGCCGACCCCGGCGTGGGTGTCACACCCCCGTCGTACGTTCTTTGAGCACAGTTCTTCGAGCACAGTTCGACAGCAAGCTTCCCCCAGCCGAAACGAAATCCCAGGAGGGTCCCGGTGGAACGTGAACAGGCACTCGAGATGGCACTCGGTCAGATCGAAAAGCAGTACGGCAAGGGTGCGATCATGCGCCTCGGCGAGCAGGGCAACGTCGGGATCGCCGCGATCCCCACGGGTGCACTCGCTCTCGACATCGCCCTCGGCATCGGGGGGCTCCCCCGTGGTCGAGTGGTGGAGATCTTCGGCCCCGAGTCCTCGGGGAAGTCGACGCTCGCCATGCACGTCGTCGCCGAGGCCCAGCGCAACGGTGGCACGTGTGCGTACATCGACGCCGAGCACGCGATGGATCCGGTCTACGCGGCCGCCATCGGGGTGAACGTCGACGACCTGTACATCTCCCAGCCCGACACGGGGGAGCAGGCGCTCGAGATCACCGACATGCTGATCCGCTCCGGCGCACTCGACGTGGTCGTGATCGACTCGGTGGCAGCACTCGTGCCGCGCGCCGAGATCGAGGGCGAGATGGGCGCTGCGCACGTCGGCCTGCAGGCCCGGCTCATGAGCCAGGCGCTGCGCAAGCTCACGGCGAACCTCAACCGTTCACGCACCGTCTGCGTCTTCATCAACCAGCTGCGCGAGAAGATCGGCGTGATGTTCGGCTCGCCCGAGACGACGCCGGGCGGCCGTGCGCTGAAGTTCTACTCGTCGGTCCGTCTCGACATCCGTCGGGTCGAGACCATCAAGGACGGGGCCGAGATGATCGGGAACCGGACGCGAGTG
>JALHSW010000593.1 GCA_022865365.1 Acidimicrobiia bacterium
AGTTTCCTCGCGGTTCGGTGCACGGACCACGGAAAGGGGATCCACCCAAATGAGCGCAGACAAGCGCAGACGGATGAGCGCACGAGCCCGGCGCGGCCGGCTGATCGCCGTCTGCCTCGGCGCGCTCGTTCTCGCCGCCTGCGACCAGGTGGCTGCACCTGCACCTGCACCTGCACCTGCACCTGCACCTGCACCCGCACCGCCCGCGCCGTCCCCCAACGCGCTGTGTGAATCAGCGCCCGCCCCAGATGCATCTGACCATGTCGCAGTGGTGAAGGACGACGACGGCACAACCGACGTGGTCACCTTCGAGGCTTCCTCCGCTCTTGAGGTGCAGCAGGAGGTGGCTGAGCTCGAGAAGACGGGCGACGTCGTCACGGTCGAGCAGGACCGAACGGTGCAGGCCCTGACTGTCAACCCCAGTGATGATCCAGCATATGCACAGCAGTACGGCTTCACGACGGCGTTCGGGGACTACGCGCCTGCGTGGAACCTTGGGTTCGACGGGACCAACGTGCGGGTCGCGGTCGTCGATACCGGCGCCCAAGCCAACCACCCGGACCTCGGCCCTGCGCAGGTCGTCCAAGGGAAGGACTTCGTCGTATCCGACGCGGCAAGCGACTTTGGTCGCGTCGACGGAAATGGCCACGGCACACACGTCGCGGGGACGATCGTTGCAGCCGACAACACGATCGGCGTCGTCGGTGGTGCTCCCAAGGCGAAGGTCGTGCCAGTACGCGTGCTCAACTGTGCTGGTTCGGGTACGTACTCGGACGTGGCCAACGGCATTCTCTGGGCATCTGATCAGACAGGCTCGGGTGGCCAAGTGAAGGTCATCAACCTCAGCCTCGGCGGCAGTTCTCCTTCCTCCACATTGCAAGCCGCGCTCCAGACCGCAGTGAGCCGCGGTGTCGTCGTTGTCGCCGCAGCGGGCAACGGGGGCGCCGGCGGGGCCGCCCTGTACCCCGCTGCATACCCGGAAGCGATCGCGGTCGGTGCAGTCGATTCGACCGGCAAGATCGCGTCTTACTCGAACAGCAACGCGTACATCGACGTCGCGGCGGCCGGGACGAATGTCGTCTCAACGCTCCGGACGCTCGACTACGGCACGAAGAGTGGCACCTCGATGGCCACACCACACGTCGCGGCGATCGCGGCGTTGCTGAAGCAGAAGTGCCCGTTCTACACGCCCGCGGAGGTGCTCGCCCGGCTGACCACAACCGCGGGTTCGCCGCTCCCCGGCTTCGTCGGCACCGTCGGCATCGCCAAGGCCTATGCCGCGACCGTGGCCGTCTGCTGACCTAGCCCGGCAGGGTCGCGGGCATCTCGCCGTCCATCCAGATCGTCTGCTCGAAACGGCTCTTGATTCGCCACCCGTCGGGAGTGCGCACGAGCTGATCGTGGTACTCGCCGCCGCAATGGAAGTACGCGCGGGTGCCGTCGGCGCGGTCGTGGCCCATGGGGTTGTAGAAGCCGGCCCGGCTCGTGGCGGTGTCGCCGTCGATCGTGATCTCCTTGTTGGTCACGAGGTGCTGGTACGCAGGGAAGAACGCCAGCACCTTCGTGAGCCATGCCTTCACCTCGGGGTACGAGCCCTTGATGCCGCCGGCGGTCGTGTAGTCGAGCTCGGCATCGGGGGTGAAGACCTCGTCGAGCTCGTCGAACTCCTTCGCGTCGAG
>JALHSW010000594.1 GCA_022865365.1 Acidimicrobiia bacterium
ACGGCCGCGACGTGAAGACCTTCGCCCGTCCCGGCCGCAAGATGGTCGCCGCCCTGCACCAGCTCCTCGACGCCCGCGACCCCGTCTGCACGATCATCGGCTGCGGACGGGCCCAGCGCCTCGAACACGACCACACGCTGGCGGTCTCCGACGGCGGCGACTCGACCGCCGAGAACACCGGCGGCCTCTGCACCCACCACCACGTCCTCAAATCGAAGGGCTGGGTCCTCACCGAACAGCCCGACGGCACCCGCACCCTCGATCCCCCCGCCGGTCGACGAAGATCCGATGCGGCGTGAGGCCGCGCCACGGTCCCCTCTCCCGCGTTGGCACGCTGAGCGACCTCCAGGGTTGCTGAACGTTCCGACCGACGAAGGCGCGGGCGGCTAGCCGCGCGCCTGCATGCGGTCGCCGATGATGCCGTCGCGCGCCAGCATGTCTATGTCTTCGTCGGTCAATCCCAGCTCCTCGGTGAGGATCTCGTGGTTGTGCTCGCCGAGCGTAGGAGCGCCCCGGCGATGATGCGCTGAAGCGAATGAGAACTGCACCGGCCATCCGGGGTAACGACGAGTCCCGGTGCGCGAGTGGTCGAGCTCCTGGTAGTAGCCCCGGGCGACGAGCTGCGGGTCGTCGTACATCCGGGGCACGGCCAGCACCGGCGCCACGGGGAGCCCGGCCAAGCGCAACGTCTCCACCACCTCGGCTGGCGACCGGCCCCGGGTCCAGGCCGTGACGCCGGCGTCGAGCTCGTCGTGGTGAGCGTGTCGGCCGGCGAGCCCGCTGAGCTCGGGATCGGTCCCCCAGTCCGGACGATCGAGGGCGCTCGCCAGCGCCCGCCATTGCTCGTCGTCCTGGACCGAGAGCGCGACCCACTCGGGGATCGGCCCGTCGGCCCGGCACGGGTACACGCCCTGGGGCGCCATCCGCGGGTCACGGTTGCCCTCACGCGCCGGCCTCTCCTGACGGACCGACCACTCGAGCACCAGCTCGGCGGTGAGGTTGGCACCGGCCTCGAGCTGGGCGACTTCGATCAGCTGTCCTTCGCCGGTGCGCTCCCGGTGAGCGAGCGCTGCCTGCACTGCTACCGCGGCGTGCATGCCGATCACCGGGTCGGCCAGGCCACCGGGGTGCATCGGCCGCTCGGGGGGACCGGTCAGGCTCGCCATCCCGGTGGCCTGCTCGATCACCATCGCCCAGCCCACGTAGTCGCGCCAGGGCCCCTCGAGGCCGAACCCGGGCATGCGCACCATGATCACATCGGGCTTCACGACGCGCAGTTCCTCGTACCCAATGGCGAACTGCTCGACGACACGCGCCGAGTAGTTCTCCAGCACCACGTCGGCATCGGCCACGAGACGGAGCAGCAGCGCTCTCCCCTTCTTCGTCGAGAGCTCGAGGGTGAGGTCGCGCTTGTCGAGGTTGGTGCCGGCAAAGACACTCCCGCGCTCGTACCAGTCGTCGCCCATCTCGGGAACGGCACCGGAGAAGCGGAAGCCGTCGGGGCGACGGGTCGATTCGATCTTGACGACGTCGGCGCCGAACGCGCCCAGGTACATCGTGCAGTAGGGGCCGGCCCAGAACGAGCCGAGGTCGAGCACGCGCAGGCCACTGAACGGAAGCTCCCCGGGCGCCACCGGCTCGCCCACTCGCGCGCCGCGCGGCGGCGCTGGATCGCCGAGGGCGCCGACCGTCGGCGCCGGTCCGCGTCGTTCCACCGCCGTCGCGCTGAGTCGGTACGGCGGACCGGGCATGATCGCCTTCGCACCCTCTCCTTCGCCTCCGGCGGGAAGGGACTCCTCCACGAAGAA
>JALHSW010000595.1 GCA_022865365.1 Acidimicrobiia bacterium
GAGCGACGACGTTCTAGGCAGAACCACCTGACTGGCCGGTTCAGATCGGCGTCTCAGGCAGCAGGATCAGCCGCGGCACGCAGCACGGTGATCACGTGCTCGCGCCGCGCCGCGTCGCCGAGCAGGTCGAACCAGTCGGAGAAGGAGACCATGACGGTCTCGCGGTAGAGCGCGTCCTTCGACGGGAAGCGGTACAGCAGGCTGGGCCGGCGGATCCCGACCTCATCGCCGAGCTCGCGATCCTCGTCACCACCGTGTACCTCCATCGGGGGCTGACGCACCGGGCTCTCACGATGCACCCGGTGGCCGCGTTCCCGCTTCGGGTGGTCCTCTGGGTCACCACCGGGCCCGTCCGCGCGAGTGGGCCGGGGTGCACCGGCGCCATCACGCCGCCCTCGACACCGTCGGCGATCCCCACAGCCCAGCAGTGCGCGGCACCTCACGGGTGCTCCTCACCAACATCTTGATGTACCGGAAGGCCGCGAAGAATCCTGCCCTCGTCGACCGCTACACGCACGACATGCCGAGGACGCGCCTCGACCGCCAACTCGGGTACCAACGGCCAAGTCCTTGCCCTGCTCACCGCCGGTGAGGGTCTCCACAACAACCACCACGCCGTGCCCACCGCGGCACGACTGTCGTTCGGCTCCGGACAGTTCGATCCCGCGTGGTAGTTCATCCGCGGGCTCCAACGCGTGCACCTCGTCACACTGCGCCACCGGGGTGGGGTTCTGGCCCCGCGCTGATCCGGCCCGGCGCTGATCAGGCAGCTGGGCGGGGGGCGATCGCGCGGATGACATCGCGCAGCGCGTCGCCGCTCCCGAGGATCGCCGGCGCCGGGGTGGTGACCCCGTTCTCGGTGTACCGCGCCAGCCGTTGCCTGATCTCGTCGGGCGCCCCGTGCACGATGAGCTCGTCGACCAGGGACTCCGGGATCGCTTCGGTCGCGGCCTTGCGATCCCCGGCGTTCCATGCGTTCCACATCGGCTCGAGGATCTCGCTCCGCCCGAGCCACGCGTGGAACTTCGCGTACACCGGGACGTTGAGGTAGGCCGCGATCGCGCGGCGTCCGACGAGGTTCACCAGCTCGCGGTCGGTGCTGGGGAGCACGAAGACGCGGGCGACGATCTCCTTGCCTTCACCGACGTGGGGGACGACCGTGCGTACGTCGTCGGCCGACAGCCAGTTGATGATCGCTCCGTCCCCTTGGGTGCCGGCGATGCGGAGCATGCCCGGACGCAGCGCGGCCACGAGGATGGGCGGCATCTCGGGGACCGCGGCTCCCAGGCGGAAGCCCTTCACCGAGAAGGTGTCGTAATCGGCGGTGACCTTCTCGCCGGAGAGCGCGGCGCGCAGGAATCGAATCGTGTCCTGCACGCGGTGCACCGGCCGCTCGAACTTCATGCCGTTCCACTGCTCGACGATGACGTCGGACGACGTGCCGATCCCGAGTGCGAAGCGTCCGGGAGCGGCCTGGCACATGGCGGCGACGGACTGGGCGAGCGTCGCCGCTCCGCGCGTGAACACCGGGACGATGGCGGTCCCGAGTCGCAACGAGGGCGCCCACGCAGCTGCGAGCGCGAGTGGCGTGAACGCGTCGCTGGCGCCCGCCTCGGCGCTCCAGACGTCGGTGTAGCCCAGGGTCTCGAGCTCCTCGTACCACGACCGGTGCTCGTGGAGGGGAACGCCGTCGAACGGCACGGTGATGCCGGCGCGCTGGATCACAGTCACTCGATCTCCCGTATCACTCGATCTCGCGGGTGGTGGTCGACTGGCTCGCGGTCGCGAGCAGTGTGGCGTCTTCGCCCCAGAGATGCACCACTCCGTGCCCGAATCCATCGGCGACAGCCTGGACCCGGATGTCGGCGAGAACCCATTCGGTCGGGTGGACGCGGACCATGCGGATGGTGTTGTCGAGGCTGTTGCTGCGAACCGGACGCCCGAGCGCCTGGCCGATGCCGAACGGGACGTAATCGCCCAGGATCGCGAGCGCGGCCGC
>JALHSW010000596.1 GCA_022865365.1 Acidimicrobiia bacterium
GCCGGTGCCGCTGTTCCAGGGCGCCTACCCCGAGGCGCAGATCCGGCAGATCCTCGACGAGCTGCTCCGGGTCGCCGCCGAGCAGGGCGTGGCCGGCACGCTCACGGCCGAGGCACCCGACGGCGAGCCCCCGGAGCCCGAAGTAGCGCCGCAGCGCCTCGTCGAGCAACTCGCCCGGGGCGACACCGTCGTCAGCCGCCGCCCGCTGCAGGGCCGAGAGCAACTCTTCATCGACCTCGAGTGTCGCCTGTCTACGGCTCACGATGAACAGTGTAGGGACGTAGCGCCGGCCCGCCGAAGCAGTTGATGCGAAGGGGGCGTACCGGTGGCCTCGCCATACCGCGCCACGACCGAGACACTCGGATGGCGATCGCTACGGCCACCTGTTCCCGAAGGCCCGCGCGGAGCTGGCCGACGCGCTCGATGCAACGTTCCAGAACGCGGTCCCTGGAAATCTTGCGGACTATTCGCGGACTGACAGCGAAATCGTGACCCTTCCGAACGCGAATCAGGGGCCCGTTTAGGCCCCTGACCTGCACATTTGCGTGGAGCGGACGACGGGATTCGAACCCGCGACCCTCACCTTGGCAAGGTGATGCTCTACCACTGAGCCACGTCCGCGTGGGTTGCCAGAATAGCGCCCGCGTCCCGCGCCGCTGGGCCTACGGGATCCCGTCGGATCGACGCTCCTACGTCCCGGCAAGCGCGGCGACGACGGGGGCGAACGCCTCGAAGTTGTCCTGGCCGAGCACGAGGTAGGACACGCCCCACGTCTCTCGGCGCTCGCGGAGCGTGTCGATGCAACTGTCGACCGTGCCGACGAGCGCGGTGCCGGAGGTGAGCAACTCGTCGGTGGTCATCCCGAAGCCCGGCGCGATCGCTTCCCCGAGCCCCTTCGGGTTGTCCGTGACCGCAGCGATGAAGTAACGGATCTGGAGCTCGAGGTCGTCGAAGCGGTCCCCCGCGCCTTCGCGCACCCAGCCGACCTTCCGCGCGGTCACGTCGGCAACTGCGTCCTTCAACGTGTCGGGGCCGACTGCGCCGGCGCGCAGGTTGGGGTTGATACCGACGATGTCGGCCTCCCGGCCGGCGAGTCGCAGCAGGCGCGGACCGCCGCCGCCCACAAGGATCGGCGGGTGCGGCGATTGGACCGGCTTGGGGAGGCCGTCGTATCCGGCGATCGTGTAGTGCTCGCCGTCAAAGTCGAACGGACCGGGTCCCCACGAGCCCTTCACCACGTCGAGGGCTTCCGCGAGCCGCTCGATCCGGGTGCCGGGCGCGTCGTACGTCAGGCCGAGGGCGTCGTAGTCGGTGCGCATCCAGCCGGCGCCCAGCCCGAGCTCCAGGCGGCCGTCGGAGAGCAGGTCGATGGTGGCCGCTTCCTTGGCGACCACCGCCGGGTGCTTGTAGTCATTGCCCAGCACGAGGTGCCCAACGCGCAACCTCGTGGTTGCCTCGGCCGCGAACGCGATGCCGACCATCGGCGCAAGCTGGGTGTCGACGAAGTGATCGGGCATGAACAGCGTGGAGTAGCCAAGGTCCTCGACCATTCGGGCGAAGTCGCGCCACTCCGATGCAGTCGCCGCACCCGACGCCTGGACTCCGAAGCGGAACTTGCGATCGTGCGCCATCGTCCCTCTCCTCAGGTCCCTGCGATCACGTGCCCGCGAGCTGGGCGACGACGGGTGCGAACTGCTCCATCACGTCGTCATTGACGACGTGATAGCTCATCTGCCAGCGATCGCGCCGACGCCGGATCGTCTCGATCATCTGCTCGAC
>JALHSW010000597.1 GCA_022865365.1 Acidimicrobiia bacterium
GAGGATGGAGCGGGCGTTGTGCAGCTTGTCGGCCGCGCTCACCCGCAGCGCACCGTCGGAGACCCCGTCCCCTGCGAGGTGATCGAGGTACGCCTGCTTGCGCTGCTTCCAGTCGCTCGCGTCACGCGGCCCGTCTCCGTCCGTGCACTCCACGACGATCTCCGCCACCGGGCTCCCGAAACGGGCGCGGATCTCGGCCTCGGACGCACCTCGGTCCTCGATCGCGTCGTGGAGAACGCCGGCGATCGCCTCCTCCTCGTTGCCGCCGTCCTCGAGCACGAGCGACGCCACTGCGAGCAGGTGCGACACGTACGCGATGTGCGTTCCCTTGCGGCACTGATCCGCGTGGAGGTGCGACGCCCAGCGCACGGCCTCCGAGAAGCGGGCGGTGAGGACTGCGGTGGGGAGGTCGCGCTCCGTCGTCACTCGCCCGTCGGCACGATGAGCACCGCGCACTCGGCGTGGTGCGACAGCGTGTTGGGCACGCTGCCGAGGATGCGCTTCGCCCCGGTCATCCCACGGTTGCCGATCACGATGACGTCGGCCTTCACCGCGGCGGCGACCTCGAGGAGCACCGGCACCGGGCTCCCGGGCTGCGGGTGTACGTCGACGGTCACGCCGCGGCCTCGGAGCGCCGTGGCCTCCTGCTCGAGCGAGGCCCGTATCGCGTCGGACTCCTCCTTTGCGACATCGCCGAGCTCGGGCGGTGTGGCCACCATGGATCCCGCGGCCATGGCCGACGCCATGGTCTGCTCGACGCCCTTGTAGGCGCGCACCAGGTGCAGCGTCCCTCCGCAGATCTTCGCGAGCTCGGCGGCTTGCTCTACGGCCCTGGCCGCCCGCTCGGATCCGTCGGTTCCCACCACGATCGATTTGAACATGGCGACATCCAAACGCACACCGGCGCACTTCGCAAGGCGGCGGTACCGTTCGCTCATGCGCCAGCTCAGCGTCGACGAGGTGCTGACCACCACCCGGGCGGTGCGCCGGCGGCTCGACCTCACGCGAGAAGTGGCTCCCGGGCTGCTGCGAGAGTGTCTCGCGCTGGCCCTGCAGGCTCCGAGCGGGGGCAACGACCAGGGCTGGCACTTCGTCGTGGTGACCGAGCCGGAGCGGCGGGCTGCGGTCGCCGGGGCATTTCGCCGGGGTGCGATCGAGTACGCCCAACGGCCGAAGCCCCGGCGCGATCCGTCGCCCAGATCCGGGAGGCGATTCACCGATCAGGAGAAGGCGGCGCGCAGGCGGGTGATGGCCTCGGCCGGATATCTCTTCGAGCACCTGCACGAGGTTCCGGCACTCGTGATCCCCTGCATCGATGGGCGTGTCGGCGACGGAGCGCCCGTCGACCAGGCGACCGCGTTCGGGTCGATCCTGCCCGCGGTCTGGAGCTTCATGCTTGCGGCGCGCGCCCGCGGACTCGGGACCTCGTGGACGACGGCGCACCTCACCGTCGAAGAGGAGGTGGCCGGCGTACTCGGCATCCCGTTCGACTCGGTCAGCCAGGTCGCGCTCATCCCGGTTGCCCACACCGTCGGCGACGAGTTCAGGCCGGCGCCACGGCGTCCGCTCGACGATGTCCTGCACTGGAACCGCTGGTAGCGATCGGGCCGTGCGATCCGCCCGTGCGATCCGCCCGTGCGATCCGGCCGTGCGATCAGGTCTCGTCGGTGGGGACGATCATCA
>JALHSW010000066.1 GCA_022865365.1 Acidimicrobiia bacterium
AGTCCGCTTCGAGCATCGGTTTCGCGAACCGCATGATCGCGGCCTCGCGCGTCACGCCCGCGACGCTCTGACCAGCGCAAACGCGCCCCCGCCAGGATTCGAACCTGGGCGCACGGTTTAGGAACACTCCGAACCCCGTCCACTGGGTCCAGCACGTCCACTACGTCTTGAGTTTCGTCCACTACGTCCACTGGGTGTGCCTACGTCCACCGGATACTAGGGATTCGACTAGGGACGGAGCTGCGGTACCGCGGCTCGGGGGCCGGCCTGGTGGTTCCGACGCCGCGCGTTCGCGGGGCGTTCGCTGGTCGGGTCGCTGTGCTCGGCGATGAGGCGGTCGGTGGTTCCGGAAAGCGAACGCGAAGGCGTCGTCAGAGGACATGATGGAGCGCGGGCGAACAGGTGCGATGGATGCAGAACTCGCGCCGGTAGCGTGTCCGGTCGATGGCCGCAGAGATCCTCGCTACCGTGGTCGATCCGGATGGTCGAAGCGTCGACCTGACCTTGGAGCGCTGGGCGCACATCGCGGACGGGCACCCGGAGCTGGCTCGGTACCGAGACGAGATCCTCGAGACCGTCCGGGCCCCGTCGCGTCGCCGGCCAGGCCGCGTGCTGGGCGAGGAGTGGTTCTACGCGGAGAGAGTCGGGCCGAGCGCGTGGCTCAAGGTTGTCGTAGGCTATGAGGCGACCGGACGAGGATTGATTGTGACTGCGTTCGCTCGGAGATCAATGCCATGAGCATCACCGTTGGCCATACGACCTTTGATCGCGTTCGCTACGACGCGGACACTGACGTGCTGTATCTGCATGTCGGGGATCCGAATCACGCCGTCGATTTCGATGAATCCCCTGAGGGCCACGCACTTCGCTATGACGGCGATGGAATGCTGGTAGGGATCACGATCGTCAACGCGAAGCAGTTGCTCGAGGACGCTCAGCCGATTGTCATCACGATCCCAGAGCGGGTCGCGATCGATCCCGCCGCGCTTGCGCCAGCCGTTCAATCCGCCGCGTAGCGCTGGTTCACGCGGGCTCTGCGGGTACTTGGCTGATCGGCAGGACGCGAGCCGAGACCGGTTCGCTCTTGCCCTTCACGTCGAGTGCAGTCTGGGCAACGTCGGGATACCGAACGCGGATGCGTTCGTTCAACGCCTCGGAGACGACGATCTCGCCCGCGTGCGCAGCACTCTGCAGGCGTGATGCGGTGTTCACGACATCACCAACCGCGATGAAGTCTTTGACCTCGCCGGCACCGACGTTTCCGACGCGCGCGAGATCGAAGTTGAGGTCCACGCCGACGGGGAGACCCACGGCTTCATCAGCCGAATCGCGGAGACGCCGCACGATGGCCTCCGCCACGGTGAGCATGACATCGCAGGTGTCGTCGCCGAGGGAGGGGAAGACCGGAAGGAACAACCCCATCACTTCGTCGCCGACCAGCTTGTCAACGAGGTCATCGGTCTTGGTGATCTCTGAGGCGGTCACCGTGTAGAAGCGGTTGAGCGCGCGTTCGACGGCTTCTGGGGGCTGATCCTCACACCACGTCGTGAAGCCACGCAGGTCGGCGAACAACCCGCCGACCTCCATGTCGCTAGCGCCGAGAGGTGCGGTTTCGAAACAGCCCCTGCAGAAGTTCGGGTTCTTGCGAGACAGTCCCCGGCTCGGCGACCATCCTCACCACCGAAGCGAACAAGGGTGATCGACCCCCATTAGGGATGACCGCGCAGCTTCAAGGAGTCGCCCGAGCGACGAGCGGGCCGGACGCGGTCGCCCTGACCGCGCAATGGCAACGGTGACGCACGGGTGTTCGTCATCGCGCGCAGGATGACGGTCGCGATGACGGGCGGCCATCCGATGACGCACGCCCGTTCGTCATCGCCTGACCGCGAGGCGAAGCGGGGGACGCTTGCTCGCCGCGATGACAGTCGCGAGTGCGGTCGCGATGACAGCCCCATTTCAGATGAGATCGCTCACGACGGTGCCGACGGTGGCTGCTCCGGCGAGGTCACGCTGGGGTGCCCAAGCGAGAGCGCTCCAGAGCGGGCAATATGCGCTTTGTCGTGATTCGGGCCTGGGGAAGAACAGGGGCACTGCCCGGTGTAGCGTCGATTGTCTAACCCCCGTGTGGGAGCGACGCCTGATTCGGGTCGGCCTCTGTAGGTCTTGACCCTCCCGGCCATACGCCTCTTCTGCATCTACCAGGAGGATCGGCGTTGGACGAGTGTGGCCGCCGCGTTCATGAGGTCGTAGCCGTCAACGGGACGCGCTCGTCGCAGCGGCGTCGAACGCGAGCCCCTCTTACCGTGACGATGCTCATCGTGGCGCTTGTGGTGGTTGTGAGCTGGGTGGGCGTGAGCGCGACCGCGTTTGGCGCCGCCCAGCACGCTGCGTCACCTGTCGGCAACTTCGCCAAGCGCCTCGACATCGGCGGTGGTCGGAAGATGTACATCGAGTGCCGCGGCAGCGGATCGCCCACGGTTGTGCTGGTGTCGGGTCTCGACGCGGCCGCTGACCTTTGGCACCGGGCGGACCAGAAAGGACCGAAGGTGTACCCGAAGGTTGGGGCGTTCACCAGGGTCTGTGCCTACGACCGTCCGGGCACGCCCCTTGGCACCGACGAGTTCAGTCGCAGCGACCCGGTGCCGCAGCCGACCACGCCCCAGGCGGCTGTCGACGACCTCCATGCCTTGCTCAAGGCCGCCGGTGTGCCGGGGCCCTATGTCCTCGTCGGGCACTCGTACGCCGGGCTGATCACGCGGATCTACGCGAGCAGGTATCCCAACGACGTCGTGGGCATGGTGCTCGTCGACGTGCTGTCGCCCGAGTTGCGAGGCGCTATGTCACCGGCGGACTGGGCGACGTGGGTCGTCGTCAACGCACGTCCGGCGGCGTCCATCGCGCAGTACCCGGCCCTGGAACAGATCGACTTCAACGCCAGCCTGGACCAGGTCGTGGCGGCGAAACCGATCAAGCCGATGCCGCTGGTGCTGCTCTCCTCCGACGTCACGTTGGCCGAGGCCGTTCCGGGGCTCATTGACAATGGTGAGCTGCCGCCCGACACGCCGCGGGATTTCGGGGTGGTCGTCGACAAGGCCGCCACGATTTCCCGGCGCCAAGTCGTCGCGCTCGTTCCCGGCGCGGTGCACGTCACCAAGACGCACGCAGGTCACAACGTCATGGTCGACAACGCCCCGCTCGTCACGAAGTGGATCCGCAAGGTCGTCGACGCGGCCCGCCACGGCGATAGCCGGTTGGCGCACTGAGCAGCGCCGCTGTCGGTGCCACCCGAGCGGGAAGCCCTCGCTGACACGGCGACGGGTGCGCGCCCGTCGAATCGGCTCCCGAAACTAGGGATGAAACTAGGGATGGCGACCGACCGGCGCGTCACACCGGAGCCCCGCACGGTTCTGACCAGCAGTTCTGCAAGCGCCCCCGGCAGTGTCGGATCTCATGAGATCGGCGACAGCTGTGTCAAGACATAGGAGACACCGAGTGCGGGGGGTCTCCTATGGAGTTGGGGCGGTATCTGGTCGAGGCGCATCTGGTTGAGGGCCGCTCGGTCGCTGAGCTGGCCGCGGCGCACGGGGTGCATCGCAGTTGGATTTACAAGCTGTTGGCCCGCTACCGCGAGCACGGCGAGGCCGGGCTGACGCCACGGTCGCGACGTCCCGTGTCATCGCCGAGCGCGATCCCAACCGAGCTCGAAGACGAGATCGTGATGCTGCGCAAGCAGCTCGCCGAGGAAGGCCTCGACGCCGGCGCGGTGACGATCCACTGGCACCTCTCACGCCGCCACGACACCGTCCCATCGGTGAGCTCGATCTGGCGGATCCTCAAGCGACGTGGCTTCGTGGTTCCTCAACCCAAGAAACGTCCCCGGTCATCGTTCGTTCGCTTCGAAGCCGACCTCCCCAACGAGACCTGGCAGTCCGACATGACCCACTGGACCCTCACCAATGACCGTCACGTCGAGATCGTCAACTTCATCGACGACCACTCCCGCCTCTGCATCGCGTCGATCGCGCTTCTCGTCGCCAAGGCCACCGACGTCGCGGAGATC
>JALHSW010000598.1 GCA_022865365.1 Acidimicrobiia bacterium
CCGGCGTTGAAGATCGCGATCGCGGTCCGGGATCGCACCTGCAAGATCCGAGGCTGCGATCGTGACCGCATGCTCGAACGCCACCACACACACGACTACGCCAAGTCGCACCGCAGCACCTACACCGAGCTCGGCAACCTCTGCCCCAAGCACCACGACCTCGTCACCCACAAGCACTACACCACCACCGACAACCACGACGGCACCTGGGATCTCCACGCACCGCCAGACGCCCTGGCCAACGCCCCACCCGGCGAGGCGGCGGCCTGACGCTCCGGCGCGTGCCCGCCTAGACCCCGAACACCTCGTGGAGCTCAACGGGGACGGGCGTCTCGAGCTGCGTGTAGGTGCACGACGACGGCTCGCGGTCGGGCCGCCACCGCACGAACCGAGCGTTGTGGCGAAACCGGTCGCCCTGCATGTGCTCGAACGCGACCTCGGCCACACGCTCGATGCGGAGCGGCACCCACGTCATGTCCTTCTTGGCGTTCCACCGGCTCGGCGCGCCCGGCATGCGTTGCCCCGACGGCTCGTCGCCGGCCTCCTGTTGCTGCCAGTCGCGCCAGGGATGGTCAGCCGGCGCGTTCTTCTCGAGTGGCGCGAGCTCGGTGACGAGCTCCTCGCGCACCGGCGCGGTGAAGTTGCTGGCCACCCCGACGTGGTGCAACGTCCCGGCCTCGTCGAAGAGCCCGAGCAGGAACGACCCGACGCCCTTGCCGTCCTTGTGCACCCGGTACCCGGCCACGACGCAGTCCGCGGTGCGTTGGTGCTTCACCTTCTGCATGGTCCGCTTGCCCTCGCGGTACGGCTCCTCGAGCGGCTTCGCGACCACGCCGTCGAGCCCGGCCCCTTCGAACCGTTCGAACCAGTCGCGCGCGACGTCCGGATCGGTCGTCGCCGGAGTGAGATGCACCGGAGAATTCACCTTGCCGAGCGCCTTCTCGAGCAGCTTCCGGCGTTCGGAGAACGGTGTCGGTCGCAGATCGGTGTCCATCACCCCGAGGAGATCGAACGCCACGAACGAGACGGGAGTCGCGCCCGCGAGCATCTCGACGCGGCTCACCGCCGGATGTATGCGGTTCGAGAGGAGATCAAAATCAAGTCCGTGGTCGGTGGCGATGACGAGCTCGCCGTCGACGACCGCCTGCTCGGGCAGCGAGGCGCGCAGCGGGTCGAGGATCTCGGGGAAGTAGCGCGTGAGCGACTTCTCGTTGCGGCTCCCGAGCTCGACGTCGTCCCCCTCGCGAAAGACGATGCAGCGGAAGCCGTCCCACTTGGGCTCGTAGAGCCAGCCCTCGCCGGTCGGCAGCTCGCGGGCGAGCTTCGCCAGCATGGGCGAGACGGGTGGCCGCACCGGCAGCGTCACCCCGGCACCCTGCCACACACGCGAGACTCCGGACCGTGGTGGAAGCTGGACTCTGGGCGGCGCTCGGGCAGTCGGCCCTCATCGTCGGTGCGCTGCTCGTCGCGCGCTTCCCGAGCCTCAAGGAGCCCCACCGCCTCGGTCTCGTCATGGCGTTCGGCGCCGGCGCCCTCATCAGCGCGATCACGGCTGACCTGATCATCGAGGCGTACGAGGAGGCGGGCCGTGCGCCGGCGGGCATCGGCCTCGCACTCGGGGCCCTCGGCTACTACGGGCTCACCGAGTGGCTCGACCGACGCAGCAGACGCGAAGACCCGGAAGCGCCCGAGGAAACAGAGCTCGCGGAAGAAAAGCTGGGCGACCTCGACCCCGAAGCGGTCGCCGCCGACGCGGCCACCGCACGGAACCTCAGCGTCGGGATGGTGCTCGACGGCATCCCCGAGTCAGTGGCGATAGGCCTCACCCTGTTGGGTGGCGGCACGATCTCGGCCGCGCTGGTCGGCGCGGTGTTCCTCTCGAACCTTCCCGAGGCGATCGGTGTCGCCGCGGCCATGCTCGCAGGCAAGCGCTCCTTGCGTTCGGTGCTCCTGTTGTTCGGGGGCATCGTGGCGATCGGTGGCATCGCCGGGGCACTCGGCTACGGGCTGCTCAACGAGAGTGAGAACGACCTCATCGCGATCATCCAGTCGGTCGCGGCCGGTGCGATGGTGGTGCTCGTCGTGAACGAGATGATCCCGCTGGCGGTGCGCGGCGCCCGCCGCCACGCCGGCCTCGCCGCGGCGGCCGGCTTTGCCCTCGCGGCGTTCCTCTCGACCTTCAACTGAGCGAAGCCCAGCCGGGCGGCAGCGGAGCAAGGCGCCCGGCGGGGAAGGCTTCAGCCGAGCACGGCCGCGCACAGCTCCTCGGGCGACGCCGTGAGCAGATCGTCGTGGAAGGCGAGCTCGTCCTGCTCGCCGCTCGCGCGCAACTTCCGCTCCACCACGCCCCGCTGGAAGCCCTTCGCCCCGAGGGTCAGTCGCACGGGCATGCCGAGCAGGTCGGCATCGGCGAACTTCACCCCGGCAGACGCGTCGCGATCGTCGTACAGCACCGAGACTCCCGCGGCGCTCAGCGCCGCGTAGAGCTCGTCGGCCGCCGCGACGACCTCAGCGGCCGTGTCACCTCTTCCGGCCAGCACCACGAGGTGCACGTCGTACGGCGCGAGCCCCAGCGGCCACGCGATGCCGTGGTCGTCGTGGTGCTCCTCGACGATGGCGGCGACGATCCGCGAGATCCCGATGCCGTAGCAACCCATCACCATCGGGTGCTGCACTCCGCCCTCGTCGGTGTAGATCGCGTCGAGGCTCTCGGAGTACTTCGTGCCGACCTGGAAGACGTGCCCGACCTCGATCCCCCGGTCGACCGAGAGCTCGGAGCCGCAGCGGGGACACGGATCCCCCGACACCACGCTCACCAGGTCGGCCCACACCTCGACGGTGAAGTCCCGGCCGGCGACCGCATGACGCACGTGGTGGTCGATCTCGTTGGCACCCGTGATCCACTCGTCGCGCTCTCCCACCATGGGATCGGCGACGACGAGCGCGGCTCCCGGGAAGTCGGGGCCGATGTAGCCCAACGGGACATCGGGGCGTGCGGCGAAGTCCGCGTCGGCGAAGAGACGGGCGTGGCGTGGCGCGACGGCCTGGGCCAGCGCGTACTCGTTGACCTCGCGGTCACCGGGCACGAGTGCGAGCGCGAGCTCACCGTCGAGATCGAACGCGATGCACTTGATCAGCTCGCCGGGCTGGGCGCCGAGGTGCTCGGCGACTCCCTGGATGCCGGGGAGGTCTGGGGTGTGCACGCGCTCGCGAGCGGGCACCCTGGTCGCGCCGCCGGTCTCGGGGGTGCCGGCGGATCGGCGACGCGCCGCCTCGACGTTGGCGGCGTAGTCGCACGAGCGGCACCACACGAAGTCGTCCTCGCCGACCGCCGCCACGGCCATGAACTCGTGGTTGACCTCACCGCCGATCTCGCCGGCCTGGGCAACGACTGGCCGGAAGGTGAGTCGACATCGCTCGAACACACGGTGGTACGCGTCGTACATGTCCTGGTACGTGCGCTTGAGGTCGTCGGTGTCGACGTGGAACGAATACGCGTCCTTCATCAGGAACTCGCGCGCCCGCAGCAGCCCGAAGCGGGGCCGCAGCTCGTCGCGGTGCTTCCAGTTGATCTGGTACAGGTTCACGGGAAGGTCGCGGTAGCTCTCGTACTCACCCGCGATGATGCTGGTGATCGCCTCCTCGGCGGTCGGTGACAAGCAGAAGCCGGTGTCTTTCCGATCCTGCAGGCGGAACATCAACGGACCGTACGTCTGGTCGCGGCCCGAGCGCGCCCAGAGCTCGAGCGGCTGCGCGATCGGCAGGGTCACCTCCTGCGCTCCCGCGAGGTCCATCTCCTCGCGCACGATGCGCTCGACGTTCGCGAGCACGCGTCGACCGAGGGGCAGCCAGGCGTAGATCCCACTCGCGAGGCGGCGGATGTACCCGCCGCGAACGAGCAGCCGATGGCTGTCGATGTCGGCGTCGGCCGGGTCGTCGCGCAGGGTGCGCAGGAAGAGATGCGACATCCGCATCTGCTCAACCTAGGTGGCCCTCTCGCCGATTCCGATGCTCCTCGACCACCGGACGCGAATCCCGACGAGGCCAGAATCCCGATGAAATGCGTCAGAATCAAATATGACCGCCCCGCTGGTATTTCGGTCCCCGCTCCCGTAGGGTGGCGCTCGTGATTCGGGAACGGGGCGCACCCAGCATCGCCATGGGCATCACGCCTCACGAGATGTACGACGAGATGTGTCGTACGGCTCGCCCGGGCCGCGCCGCGTAACCAGACCGGCGCCCCCGCCTCCCCTCCGGCCGCCCTTCCGGGCCGACCCGTTCGAGGGACCGCGCTGTGTCTCTCTCTCCCTCTCGCCGAGGCCGTCATGACCATCGATGTGGCATCCCTCAGGGTGCGCCCGCTCGACCCCGAGATCGACGCCGAGCTCGCCAACTTCGAGGACGGCGTGCGTCGGTACCTCGCCGGGGAGATCGAGGACGACGCGTTCCGGGTCTTCCGCCTCAGCCAGGGCATCTACGGACAGCGCCAGGGTGGTTACAACCAGATGGTGCGCGTCCGCGTGCCGCACGGCAAGCTCGAGGCCGACCATCTCGAGATGATCGCCCACGTCGTCGACAGTTACTCCCGCGGCTGGGCCCACTTCACCACGCGCCAGAACATCCAGTTCCACTTCGTGCAGCTCCAGGAGGTCGGCGAGGTGCTGCGCCTCCTCGCGTCCGTCGGCCTCACGAGCCGAGAGGCGTGCGGCGACACCGTGCGCAACGTGGCCGGATGCCATCTCGCCGGTGCCTGCCCGTTCGAGGTGCTCGACATCAGCGCGTGGGCGCAGGCCACCAACGACTGGTTCATCCGCAACCCGATCAATCAGCGCATGCCCCGCAAGTTCAAGATCAACTTCTCCGGCTGCGCGACCGACTGCGGCCAGGCGATGTTCAACGACGTCGGCGTCATCGCGGTCAGTCGACCGCTCGCCGACGGCACGGTCGAGCCGGGCTTCCGCGTCTTCATCGCGGGCGGCCTCGGTGCGAACCCGCACCCGGCCCAGGCGCTGGAGGAGTTCACGCCCCGCTCTGAGCTCCTGGCGACGATCGAGGCCACGCTGCGGGTCTTCGACCACTACGGCAACCGCGACAACAAGATCCGCGCTCGCATGAAGTGGCTGGTCGACACGATGGGCATCGAGGAGCTGCGCGAGCGAATCCTCAAGGAGCGCCGCTTCCTCATCGCGTCGGCGACCTACCCGGGGGGTGTTCCCGAGATCGTCGAAGCGCTCGGCGACGCGCCGGCCGGCGCCGACGGCGAGATCTCCGGCGCACCTGGCGTGCAGGTCTCGCTCAATGGGGCCAACGGCTTCGCCGCGTGGGACCTCGCCAACGTCGTGCGCGGACGGGCGAACGGCAAGGTGAGCGCCTACGCGCACGCACGCCTCGGTGACGTGACTTCGGACCAGCTCCGCGGCCTCGCCGACCTCCAGCGAGAATTCGCCGTCGAGCTGCGAGTGACGAACCGCCAGAACATCGTCATCCGAGAGCTCAAGGAAGACCAGCTCCCCGCGCTGCACGAGCGGCTCGTCGAGCTCGACATGGCCGCACCGGGTGCCGAGCTCGTGCGCGACGTCGTCTCGTGCCCCGGCGCCGATACCTGCAACCTCGCGGTCACGCAGTCGCGTGGGCTTGCGGCCGACATCGACCGGGCGCTCGACGAAGCCGGCCTCGCGAACGTCAACGGCGTCCGTATCAACATCTCGGGCTGCACGAACAGCTGCGGTCAGCACCACACGGCCGACATCGGGTTCTTCGGTCTGGAGCGTCGTACGAACGACCGCACCGCTCCCGGCTACCAGATGCTGCTCGGGGGCCACGTCGGCGCCATGGAGATCGCGTTCGGCGAGAAGGCGACGAAGCTGCCGGCCAAGGCGGCGTCGGACGCGGTGGTGCGTGTCGTCGGGCGCTACGCGAGCGAGCGCGAAGCCGGGGAGCTCTTCCAGGACTGGCTCGCCCGCTCGGGCGGCGCGACGGAGATCGGCAAGACCCTCTGTGACCTCGGCGAGTTCCCCACCCCGGACGAGCGGCCCGACTTCTACGTCGACTTCGACGAGACCGGGCCGTACCAGAAGTCCATCGGTGACAGCGAGTGCGCAACATGACTGCATTGGCCCCGGGTCTCGCCGAGTTGGAGGCCGTCAACGCCGACCTCGAGCAGCGACCCGCGACCGCGGCCATCGAGTGGGCTCACGAGCGCTTCGGCGACGGTCTCCTGCTCGCGGCGTCGTTCCAGGACTGCGTACTGATCGATCTCGCGTCGCAGGTCGCACCGGGCATCGAGGTCGTGTTCCTCGACACCCAGTACCACTTCGCCGAGACGCTCTGGTACGTCGAGCAGGTCCGGGCGCGCTATGACCTCAACCTCCGTGCGCTCGAGCCCGACGTCCCGCGCGACGATCGCTGGCTCGCCGATCCCGACGCCTGCTGCCGGGTGCGCAAGGTCGAACCGATGGCCCGCGCGCTCGAAGGCAAGGACGCCTGGATGACCGGGCTCCGGCGGGCCGAGACCGCATCGCGGGTCTCGACCCCGGTCGTGCACTACGACATCGCCCGAGACCTCGTGAAGGTGAACCCCATCGCGACGTGGACCGACACCGATGTCGCGGGCTACACCGCCGAGCGAGAGCTGCCGGTTCACCCCTTGGCCGACAAGGGCTACGAGTCGATAGGTTGCTGGCCGTGCACGCGCCCGGTCGAGGAGGGTGACGACCCCCGGGGCGGCCGCTGGGCCGACTTCGACAAGCGGGAGTGCGGTCTTCACACCTGAGGCACGCCGAATCGGCCGCGTCGTCACATGACCGTGACAACATCGCCATCGTGGGAGCATCAGGTATGACAGTCCACGACGTCGCCCAGCGCGGGTTCGCCACCGGTGCCGCCGCGTACGCGCGGGCTCGTCCCTCCTATCCGCCCGACGCCGTCGCGTGGCTCGTCGAGCACTGCGATATCCACCCGGGTGCACGTGTCTGCGACCTCGCGGCCGGCACGGGGATCCTGACCCGCCTCCTCACACCCACGGGCGCAGCCGTCATCGCCGTCGAACCGGTAGACGAGATGCGCACCGTGCTGGAGGCGGCCCTCCCCGACGTTCCGGCGCTCGCCGCGACCGCGGAGGCGCTGCCGTTCGCGGATGGCTCGCTCGACGCGGTGACCGTCGCCCAGGCGTTCCACTGGTTCGACTCGGTGCGCGCCTTCGACGAGCCCAGGCGCGTGCTGCGCTCCGGCGGCCGCCTGGCACTGGTCTGGAACGCTCGGGACCGGTCGGTCGACTGGGTGGACCAGCTGTGGTCGATCATGGACCGCGTCGAGAAGCGCGCACCGTGGCGCGATGACGAGCGGGGGAGCGACTCTGCCCTCGGAGAGCGGCGTGGCTTCGGCCCGCTGCACGAAGCGACCTTCCACCACAGCCAGGTTCTCTCCCCCGACGCCGTCGTCGCCCGGTTCGCATCGGTGAGCCACGTGGCGGTGCTGCCCGAGATCGAACGCGCCGCCGTGTTCGACGAGATCCGCCGCCTGCTCGCGGTGAACCCCCAGACCGCCGGGCGCGCCGAGCTGGCGATCCCCTACCGCGTCGACGCCTACTGGTGCGAGCGGCTCCCGTGAGTCGCCGCACGGTGCGCACGCGCCTCGCGGTCGGCGCGGGCCGAGCCGCCGGACTCGCGTCGCGCCTCACGGGCCGGGGCCAGGGCGCCACGATCAGCGGGCGCGTCATGAACCTGATCTCGCCCGATCTCCTCGCGGAGCTCGCGGCCGATCAACAGGTCGTGCTCGTGTCGGCCACGAACGGCAAGACGACGACGACGCGACTCCTCGCGGCTGCACTCGAAGCTGCCGGCTCCGAAGAGGCCGGGCGCCTGGTCGTCAGCAACTCGACGGGCGCCAACCTCACCTCCTGGATCGCTCCGACCCTCGCGAGCGCGAGTGGCACCGGGACTGCGGTGCTCGAGGTCGACGAGCGCGTGCTCCCCCGGGTCGTCGACCCCCTCGGCGCCGAGCTCCTGGTGCTCGGCAACCTCAGTCGCGACCAGCTCGACCGCTACGGCGAGGTGCATGCCGTCGGCGACAAGTGGCGCGCAGTAGCCGAAGCCCACCCTGACCTGGCCATCGTGGCCAACGCCTCGGACCCACACGTCGTCTGGGCGGCCGGCCCCGCCAAGGTCACGTGGGTTGCACTCGGGCTGCGCTGGCGCCAGGACGCGGCGACGTGCCCTTCGTGCGGCGCCCTGCTCGACTGGTCGGCCGATCGCTTCGACTGTCGTGCGTGTGGCTTCGCCCAGCCCGACGCCGTCCATCGCCTGACCGACGACGGCCTCATCGTCGACGGCCGTACCGTGGCGCTCGACCTCGCGCTCCCAGGCGAGTGGAATCGCTACAACGCCGCGCTCGCCATCGTCGCCGCGTCCACACATTTCGGAATTCCGCCAGAGGTCGCGGCCGCGGCGATGGCCGCGGTTCGCTCGGTGGCCGGACGCTTCATGCGCATCCCCCTCGGCGACGGGCGCGACGCGACCGTGATCCTGGCGAAGAACCCGGCGGGCTGGACCGAGGCGTTGCGCCACGTCGCCGACCACGCCGACGCCGGCGTCGTCATCGCGGTGAACGCGCACATTGCCGACGGCAAGGACCCGTCGTGGCTCTGGGACGTGCCCTACGAGTGGCTCGCCGGCCATCCGAGCGCAGCAGCCGGCGAGCGCCGCCTCGATGTCGCAGTGCGGCTCCGGTACGCCGAAGTCGAGCACGTCGTCGAACCCGACCCGATCGTCGCGGCCCGCGCCCTCGCGAGCGACGACGTGAACATCATCGCGTCCTACACGCAGTTCTCCGCGCTGTACCGGAAGCACCGATGAGCGCGCGAGCGTCCGCCGTGCGCATCGGCCTCGTCTACCCCGAGCTGCTCGGGACCTACGGGGATCGGGGCAACGCGATCGTGCTGGTCGAGCGCTGCCGGTGGCGCGGCATCCCGGCCGAGCTCGTCGAGGTGCGCGCCGACGAGCCGATCCCCGATTCCCTCGACGTCTACCTCTTCGGTGGTGGCGAAGATGACCCGCAGCTGATGGCCGCCGACGGCATGCTGGCCTCGCGCGAGGCCATCGTGCGCGCCCACGCCGGTGGCGCCGCGGTGCTCGCGGTGTGCGCAGGGTTCCAGCTCGTCGGGCATCGCTACGAAGCCGCCGACGGCGCGGTGCTCGAGGGCATCGGCCTCATCGACATGATCACCCGGCCCGGACCCGACCGGCTGATCGGCGAGGTGGTGGTCGAGCCGAGCGCATCGGCGTACTGGGGTGCGTCGGGCCCGCCGCCGCGACTCACCGGATTCGAGAACCACGGCGGTCGGACCACGCTCGGCTCCGACGTGGAGCCGCTCGGTCGCGTGATCGCGGGCGGGGGGAACGGCGACGGAGCCGGGGGCGACGGTGCGCTGGCTGAAAGGTTCGTCGGCACCTACCTCCACGGTCCGGTGCTGCCCCGCAACCCCGAGCTGGCCGATCGGCTGCTGGAGTGGGTCGTCGCTCCGACCGGGGGGCGATTGCCGGAGCTCCCCTCGCCGCTCGAGGAGTCCCTGCGAGCGGAGCGGCTGAGGGTCGCCTCCGCGGGCAGGCTGCGCTCCTGGTACCAGGCCCGGCGACTCGCGCGGGGATGACCTGATGAGCCGATGAGTTCATGAGCGAATGAGTTCATGAGCGCGGAAGCCTGATTCACCCTCTTGCACTAGGGAATCCGGGCGACGGGCTCGACTCAGGTCACGCGTCTTCGGCGACCTGCTCGTCCGCAACCTGGCGGATCTTGGCGATCTTCTCGGCCGAGTGGTTGGCGTCGGTCCCCTGGATCTGGAGCAGCTCGTCCCGGGCCTCGGCTGCGATGCGCTCGGCGTCGACGTCGCGGTCGGCGAGCACGGCATCGATGCCTTCGGCCACGATCCGCTGCGCCGCCTCGACCAGCGCGTCGACCATCTCGGCCTCCGGGACCACCCGAACGACCTGGCCCTTCACGAAGAGGTGACCCTTCCCGCGCCCTGCCGCGATGCCGAGGTCGGCTTCGCGCGCCTCTCCGGGCCCGTTCACGACACATCCCATCACGGCCACCTGAATCGGGATGTTGAGTGACTCGAGGGCTGCCTGCGCGGCGCTCGCGACGGCGATCACATCGACCTCGGCCCGCCCGCAGCTCGGACACGCGATGAGGTCGAGGCCCTTGCGCTCGCGCAGGCCCAACGCCTCGAGGAGCGTTCGTCCGGCCCGCGCCTCCTCGACGGGATCGGCCGTCAGCGAGAATCGGATCGTGTCGCCGATGCCCTCGGCGAGCAGCGTGCCAATCCCCGCGGTCGACTTCACGAGGCCTGCGGGCGGCGGACCGGCCTCGGTGACCCCGAGATGGAGCGGGTGGTCGACGGTCTCGGACAGGAGCCGATACGCGTCGATCATGAGCGCGACGTTCGACGCCTTCACCGAGATCTTCACGTCGTCGAAGTCGACCTCGCGAAAGTACGCGAGCTCGCGCACTGCCGACTCGACCAAGGCTTCGGGCGTCGCACCGCCGTGGCGCTCGGCAATTCCGGGGTCGAGGCTCCCGGCGTTCACGCCGATGCGGATCGCGAGGCCACGGTCCCGAGCCTCGGTCGCGACCGCCTTGATGTGCTGGGGCTTGCGGATATTGCCCGGGTTGAGGCGCAGCGCGTGCACCCCGGCCTCCATGGCTGCGAGCGCGAGCCGGTACTGGAAGTGGATGTCGGCGACGATCGGGACCGGTGATCGAGGCACGATCTGGGCCAGGCCCTCTGCCGCCTCCTCGTCGTTGCAGGTACACCGCACGATGTCGCATCCCGCAGCGGCGAGCGCGTAGATCTGGCTCAGGGTTCCGTCGACGTCGGCCGTCTTGGTGGTGGTCATCGACTGGATCGACACCGGAGCGTCCCCGCCCACGGCCACCTTGCCGACCTGTACCTGACGGGTCTTTCTGCGCTCGATCATCGATCCCAGCCTACGGGTGACGGCCCACCTGCCTCACTCCGGCGGTGTGGAGATGTGGTGCAGCCTCCTTGCGCGTGCTGATCTACTTCCCGACGGCCTGCTTGATGTCGAGGAACATCGCGCTGAGGCCGAGCGTGAGGAAGATTGCCAGGACGACGGCGGTCACCGGCATGAGCTTGCGGAAGTCGACGCGCACCTCCTTGCCCTTGACCTTCGACGCGGCCCACTCGTAGATGACGACCGCAGCGTGGCCACCATCGAACGGCAGCAACGGGATCGTGTTGAAGAGCGCGAGGATGAGGCTGATGCCACCGAGCAGCCACAGCAACGCCCACACGTTGCCGTCGATGATGGTCGAGCCTTCGTCGACGATCCCGATGAGCGAGCGTGGACGCTCGTCGGACGCCGCGGTGCCGGCCTTCGGTGCGCTCGACGTGAAGTTCTCCGAGTACTTCGCGACCCCTGACGGCGAGAACAGCCGACCGAAGCCTTCGACGGTGCCGGTCGTGATGTCGCCCATCGCGCCCAGCGACTCGGGGATCGCTTCGAGCACCCCGACGTCGCGGAACGACGTGGACGGACCGATCCCGAGGAAGCCCTGCCCGCCCTGCTCCTTGAGCGTGGCCTCGACGTCGAGGGTGAGCCCGTCGCGTAGCACGGCGAACGTGACGACCTTCCCACCGTTCTTCTCGATCGCGGCCTTGAGCTGGTCCCATCCGGTGACGGCGCGCCCGTTGACCCCGACGATCTTGTCGTCGGGTTGGAAGCCCGCTTCGGCCGCGGCAGAGCCATCCACGATGCGCGACACGGTGGTGCTCGGCCCTTCGGCCACGCGCCCCTGCCCGGCGATCACGACGAAGAAGAGAAGGAACGCGATGATCGCGTTCACCGTCACACCGGCCATCACCACGACAAGACGGTTCTTGGTGGAGCCGCGTCGGAACGTCCGGGGCTCGTCGGCCGGGTCGACGTCTTCGAGGTTGCTCATTCCCAGGATGCGCACATAGCCACCCGCAGGGATCGCCTTCACGCCGTACTCGGTCTCGCCGCGGCGGAACGACCACAGGCGAGGACCGAACCCGACGAAGAACTCCGACGCCTTCATCCCCGACTTGCGCGCCGCGACGAAGTGCCCGGCCTCGTGAAGCATCACCATGAGGATGATCCCGACGACGATGGCGAGCGCATCGCGGGTCGACGGTCGAAAGATCGCGAGGCCGATCAGGAAGGCGATCACGCCGACGAGGATGAGGGTGGCGCCCCGCCGATCAACGTCGACGGATGCTTCTTCCAGCGGATCCTTCACGCGGCCCTTCCGAGGCGCTCGACGACTGCCCGGGCCCGCTCGCGCGCGAACCCGTCAGCTTCGAGAACGTCTGCAACGTCCCGAACGTTCCCGGCCGCGCCGCCCTCGACCACATCTCCGACCACTTCGGCGTTCACGTCGCCGATCGCCACCCAGGGGATCCGCCGCTCGAGGAACGCCTCGACGGCCACCTCGTTGGCACCCGAGAGCACCGCCGGAGCCCCGGCCCCCGTGCGTCCGGCGTCATACGCCAGCGCCAGGCACGGGAAGGCGCTCAGATCGGGGGTCTCGAAGGTGAGGGATCCGAGGGTCGACCAGTCGATCGCGCCGAAGGGCTCGTCGAGGCGATCGGGTGCGCCGAGCGCAAGACCGATCGGGAGGCGCATGTCGGGCATCGAGAGCTGGGCGATCACCGCGCCGTCACAGAACTCCACCATGCCGTGGACCACGGATTGCGGGTGCACCACCACCGAGACCTGGTCGTAGTCGACGTCGAAGAGCTCGTGGGCCTCGATCACCTCGAGGCCCTTGTTCATCAGGGTCGACGAGTCGATCGTGATCTTCGCACCCATGGTCCAGGTCGGGTGCTTCAGGGCATCCTCGACCGTGACCGACACGAGCTCGTCGCGTGTCCGGCCGCGGAACGGTCCGCCGCTCGCGGTGAGGATGAGCGTGCGGACCTCGCGCCGCTCGCCACCGCGCAGCGCCTGGTAGAGCGCCGAGTGCTCGGAGTCGACCGGAATGATCTCGCCACCGCCGCGCTCGCGCGCCGCGCGCACGACAGGACCGCCGGCAATCAGGCTCTCCTTGTTCGCCAGCGCGAGGCGCTTCCCGGCTTCGAGCGCCGCGATCGTCGCGGGGAGTCCGGCGAAGCCCACGACCGCATTGAGCACGACGTCGGCTTCGGGGAGCGCGGCGAGGCCGGCCAGCGCGCCGCCGTCGTCGAGACCGGAGCGGGCCCGGTCGGCCGGGACCCCGAACTCCGCCGCCTGCGCTGCGAGCAGGTCGGTGTTGCGCCCGGCGGCGAGGGCGACGACCTCGTAGTCGTCGCGGTGGCTCCGGACTACATCGAGGGCCTGCGTACCGACCGACCCGGTCGACCCGAGGACCGCGACGCGTCGGCGGCTCACGAGAAGATCTGCAACGCCAGGTAGTACGCCGCGGGGAGTGCGAAGAGGATCGCGTCGAAGCGGTCGATGAAACCGCCGTGGCCAGGCAGGAACGACCCCATGTCCTTGATGCCGAGGTCGCGCTTCAGCAGCGATTCGGCGAGGTCGCCGAGCGGCGCGGTGATCGCCACCACGATGCCAAGCCCGATGCCGGCGGCGATGCCCTTGTCGGCCCATGGGTGGAGCATGACGCCCACAACCCCGCCCAGGACAACAGCGGCGATCGCGCCACCGATGAGTCCTTCGATGGTCTTGTTCGGTGAGACGTGCGGCAACAGCGGCGTTGCGCCGACCGCGCGCCCGACGAAATAGGCGACGACGTCGGCGCCGACGACGCACACCACCACACCGAGCAGGAGGCCGGTCCCACCCGGATCGGGCGCGAGCAGCATCCCGGCGAACGAGCCGAGCAGCCCGATCCAGGCGAACACGAGGAGCGTGAGGGCGATGTTCACGGTGGGACGTGCGTGCACGACCTCGAAGAGGTACCAGAAGAACGTGAACATGACGACGAGCACCGCGACCATCACGATCCCGCGCTCGCCCTGGTCGTACGCGATGGGCACCATCGCGATGCAGCCGAGGAGCCCGATGACCGTCGCGGTGTGGTACCCGGCGCGCCGGAACGCTTCGTAGAGCTCGAACGCGCACACACCGACGATCACCGTCACGAGGAAGGCTGCCGCAGAGCGGCCTGCGGCGAACGCCGCGAGACCGACGGCCGCGACGATCGCCGCGGTGACGACGCGGCTGGCGAGGTCATTGCGGCCCTGCTCGTCGTGGTCGTCGTGGTCGTCGTGGGCATCGTAATCGTCGTGGTCGTCGACCCCCGAGTACACCGGAGCGCCTTCGAGCCCGCCCGGATCGACCGGCATCTCCTCGGCTGGCGCGCCGCGCCCGCGACCTCGGCCGCGCCCCCGCCGGCCGCGCTCAGGCGGTGCGTAGGCGTCATGGTCGCCGTGCTCTTCCTCGGCCAACGCCCCGACCGACGTGCTGTCGTCCTTGCGCAGCTCGCCGCCGGCGAAG
>JALHSW010000599.1 GCA_022865365.1 Acidimicrobiia bacterium
GCCGAGAAGCATCAGCAAATGGTAGGTGGGCCGATGCGGGTTCGAACCGCGGGGTCAGGCGGGTTGCGCGTGCGCGGCCGGGGTCGCGATGTCGAGCAAGACCTCACGGGCGCGATCGGCATCCCTGTCGGAGGCCAGCGTGGCGAGGGTCTCGACGGCCGCGTCGACGACCGGGGCGGGGAGGCGCACGGGCACGATCGAGAACAGCCGACCGTCTACGCACGGGGCGGCGTGCTCGCGCTCGCCGATCATGGCCTCGTCGAGGTTCTCGCCGGGCCGGAGACCGACGACGTCGATCTCGATGTCGTGGCCGACGCGATGGCCCGACAGGCGGATCATCCGCTCGGCGAGCTCGTAGATGTTCACGCGCTGGCCCATGTCGAGCGCGAGCACGGCGGCGCCGCTGGCCATCGACGCCGCTTGGAGCACGAAGCGCACCGCCTCGTCGGTGCTCATGAAGTAGCGCGTCATCGACCGGTCGGTCACGGTGACCGGCCCGCCGGCGTCGATCTGGCGCTGGAAGGTGGGGATCACGCTGCCCCGGCTGCCGAGCACGTTGCCGAAGCGGACCGAGCAGTACGCCGAGCCCTTCGGCGCCCGGCTCAACACGATCTGCTCCGCGAGCCACTTCGAGGCACCCATCACGTTGGTGGGCCGCGCGGCCTTGTCGGTGGAGATGGCGACGAAGTTCGCCACTCCGGCCGCCCGAGCCGCGTCGACGACGTTGGCGGTGCCGAGCACGTTGGTCAGCACCGCTTCGCACGGGTAGTCCTCGAGCATCGGCACGTGCTTGTGCGCCGCCGCGTGGAACACCACCTCGGGCCGCAGGTCGGCGAACGTCGAGCGCATGAGGTCCCGGTCGCGCACGTCGGCGAGCACCATGCGAGCACCCTCGAGGCCCTGGGCGGCATCGAAGAGGTGGGTCTCGTCGTGGTCGAGGAGCACCAGCTCGGCCGGCTCGAACTCCCGGACCTGGCGCGCGATCTCCGTGCCGATCCACCCGCCGCCCCCGGTGATGAGCACCCTCCGACCATGCAGGAGCTTGCGCATCGGCTGGTCGTCGAGCTCGACCTGGGCGCGCCCGAGCAGGTCGTCGATGGTGAGCGAGCGGAGGTGCTGCAGCGGGGCGCCGTGCACCCAGTAGCTCGCCTTGCGCACGACACGGATGGGGACGCCCGTTCCGTTGACGGCATCGGCGACGCGGCGGGCGACCTCCCCACGGGCCTCCTGCGCCGCGAGGAGCACGACATGCACGTCGCGGTCACGGATCACGTCGTAGAGCTTGTCGATGCCGCCGACGATGGGGACGCCGTGCAGCGACCGGTGGCGCAGCGCCGGATCGTCGTCGACGATGGCGACCGGTATGAACCCGAGCCCCGGGTTCTGGTGCATCTCGCGCAGCGCGGCGGCGCCGGTCCGGCCCGCGCCCACCACGACGACCCGCAACGCGCCGGCCATGCTCTCCCGGGTGCGGTGGAACGCGAAGAGGCGCGACTGGAACCGGACGAGACCGAGCAGCGCCGTGGCGACGATGGGGCCGATGATCAGGACCGAGATCGGCATCGCCCGCGGGCCGAACCCGAAGACGGTCAAGAGCACGATCGCGCTCAACGCGCCGGCGAGGATGAGACGGCGGGCCTCGTCGATGCCGGCGTGGCGCCACCAGCGCCCGTACCCGCCGCAGGCCGCGTTGGCGAGCACGTGCACCGTGCAGGCGACGGGCACGAACCAGGCGAAGCGGCCCCACCAGTCAACCGGGACCTGTCCCTCGAAGCGCATGATGAGCACGAGGCAGTAGCTGACCGCGATGAGGACGATGTCGAGCGCGGCGAGCGGGAGGTCGACGCGCACCCGGCTCGCGGCGTGCGCGAGGCGCGGACCGGCCCCCTCGTTCGGCCACGCTCCGTGACGCTCAAACGGATTGCTTGCCACTCTTCGTGCCCCCTCAGTTACTGCTCGGACCCAAAGGTTAGGCGCTCAGCCGTCCGGAGGAAAGCGGGGGAACTGCCAGGGCTCAGGCGGGCGGGGTGGCGAAACGCCCCGGATCGGCCTGGAACCAGGCGATCGTGGCCCGGAGCCCGGCCTCCAGCGTCACCGGCTCCACCTGTGGAAAGAGGCCCCGCAGCCGGGTCGGGTCGGCCTGGGAGTCGGGGACATCACCGGGGCGGGGCGCGGTGTGCCCGACCTCGAGCGGGCGGCCGAGGAGGCGCCCGATCTCGGCGACGAGGTCGAGGAGCGGGGTACGGGTTCCGAACGCCAGGTTCACCGGCTCGGGACAGGTCACTCGACCCTCGACCGCCCCGACGAGCACGTCGACCACACTGTCGACGAACGTGAAGTCGCGGGTCTGGCGACCGTCGCCGTGCACCTCGAGCGGACGACCCGCGAGCGCGGCGGCGACGAAGCGCGGCACGACCGCCGCGTACACGTGGTCGGCCGGCTGGAGTGGCCCGAACACGTTGAAGAAGCGGAGCGCGAGGACCGGGAGCGAGAACGACTGGGCGTACGCGAGCGCGTAGGTCTCCCCGGCGAGCTTGCTCGCACCGTAGGGACTGACGGGGCGGGTCACCTGATCCTCGCTGGTCGGGAGCGCGGGGTGGGCTCCGTACACCGACGACGACGACGCGACGACCACGTGGCGATCACCGATCCGGCGCGCGGCCTCGAGGACGTTGATGGTGCCC
>JALHSW010000600.1 GCA_022865365.1 Acidimicrobiia bacterium
ACCGCGCAACGCGCGCGCATTCAGACGAACACCCTGGACGACTTGTCTCCCGCTTCTATTCCGTTGGTCGGGGGTTCGAATCCCTCCGGGCGCTCCGCACGCACCACCGCCAGCAACGTTCTGCTTCGCTCTCCGCGTGCGAGGTGTCGACGTGGACGAAGCGATCGTGCTGCGAGGCGGAGTGGCGAACGGCGGCGCAGCTGACCGGCCGCGATCTGGCCCAGCCCGGAGGAGAGCTCGGTGCTCCCGACCAGATCGGTGAAGAGGATCGTCGTCGTCGCTTCGCAACGTGCGGGTAGCCTGGTCTGCCCGGGCGGCGAAGTTCCGCCGGCAGGCTCATGGTGGCCGTAGCTCAGTTGGCTAGAGCGCCGGGTTGTGATCCCGGAGGTCGGGGGTTCGAAACCCCTCGGTCACCCCAGACGCACGCGCCCTCCCCTCTCGCGAGGCGGGGGCGCGTGTCGCGTCAGGCTGCGCCGCGCTCGCCGGTGGGCGCCCGGTCGAGGATCGACCGCAGCGCGTCCTCGAGCGTGGGATGCGCGAACGTGAAGCCGCTCGCCTCGAGCCGCGCCGGCAGCACCCGTTGGCCTTCGAGCAGCAGGTGCTGCACGAGCTCGCTCCCGTAGAGCGCCTTCACCCCGAGCGTCGGCGTCGGCAGGAGCGCCGGACGGTGGAGCACGCGGGCGAGCGTTGCGCTCAGCTCGGCGTTGGTCACCGGGTTCGGCGCGGTGAGGTTCGCCGGGCCGCGCAGGGAGTCGGTCCCGATCGCGTGCAGGATCGCCCGGACCTCGTCGTCGAGCGAGATCCACGACATCCATTGCTTGCCCGAGCCGGTGCGGCCACCGACCCCGAGCTTGAAGGGCAGGAGCAGGCGCTTGAGCACGCCGCCGTGACGGCCGAGCACGATCCCGCTCCGGATGTTGACGACGCGAACGCCGGCATCGACCGCGGGCCGGGCCGCGGCCTCCCACTGCACGCACACGTCGGCGACGAAGTCGGTCCCCGGCGGGCTGTCCTCGGTCAGCGTCTCGTCGTCACGGTTGCCGTAGTAGCCGACGGCCGAACCCGAGACGAACGCCGTCGGCGGCTTCGCGAGACCGGCGAGCGTCTCGGCCAGGAGACGCGTCGGCCTCGTTCGGCTCTCGAGGATCAGTCGCTTGCGCTCGTCGTCCCAGCGCTTGTCGCCGATCCCCGCGCCCGCGAGGTGCACGACCGCGCCGACACCCTCGAGCGACGCGGCGTCGATCGTGCCCGCAACGGGATCCCACGCGATCGCCTCGACGCCCTCGGGGATCGTCGATGCTCGCAACGCACGGATCGGGCGATGCCCTGCTTCGACGAGCGCGGGGAGGAGCGCTGCGCCGATGAAGCCGCTCGACCCGGTCACGAGCACATCCATGTCGCCAACCTACGCCGATGTTCGGCTCGACGACCAGATCAGGGTGCACTGCTTCCCACCCGGGATCGCGCGCGCAGGTTGGTACCATGCGGCCTGAGCGCCCCTAGCTCAACTGGCTAGAGCAAGTGACTCTTAATCACTAGGTTCGGGGTTCGAGTCCCCGGGGGCGTACCAAAGATCGCCGGGAACGCACCGAGCGCTTCGCCCGCGAACTCGTCCCCGTGTCTCGTGACCATGGGCAGCTCATCGTCTCGGCCATCCCATGACTGCACTTCCTTCGACGCATTCGCGTCAGGTACCGTGCGCGCATGACGCGGCGCACTCGTGGACTCATCTTGATACCCATCGGCCTCTTCGGTCTCGCCGCGATGGTGGTGAACATCGCCGATCACGGCGCACATTGGACGACCATCGTGGGGATTCTCGGCTTCGCGGTCATGCTGATCGACGGGTTCGAGCTCGTCGCGAAGGGTGATCCGCCGGCGACGACCTGAGTGAATCCCGAGCCCCGGAGGTTCGGCGCCCGAGGTGCTCCTCGAGAGAGCCACGCCGTGTTCGCGATTGGGGCGCGATTTCGTGCTCGAAGCGGTCGAGGTCGCGGAGGACGAACGCGGTGAGGTCGCCCGCGTCATCGCCACACTTGGGACGTTCGGCCCTGTCGAGGTCTGAGGTCGGCGAAGACGCTCACCACAGCAAGTGCCCCCCGTCCACACCCCTGGGCGGGGGTGCGACGTCTCCGGGGTCCAGGGAGCGCGCAGGGAAGCTCGCCCCGGTGATCGAAGCGATCGCGGACGGGTTGCCCCACGACGACGCCCAGGCGGTCGCGATCAAACCCTACGGCGCTACTCGGTCACGATTGCGAGCGCTGCCGCGATGAGGAGTTGTCCGCCCTCGCCAAGGTCACCTCTCCCGACCGGTCCCGCCGCTTCGAGCAGGAGTGCCCGGTCCCAGCCTGCGAGCGAGGCGAGGAACCCGGTACGACTAGCCCCAGAAGGCGTCCTCGACGGCCTGGTCCGCGGACGTCAGGTCGAGCCGGGAGACCTTGTCGCCCGAGAACGTGAACTCGATGGCGTCGAGCGCACATTGGAGCACCGGCAGGAGCCCCACGGCAAAACGGCACTGAGCCCTTCCTGCGTCCCACGCGACGCCGCCCGCTTTCATCCGCGGCGCACTCGATCAGTGGCTCGACGCTGCTCCCGTCGCCCGCGGCACGTCGGTCAGCGAGCCGGCGAACCTCGTGCAAACGAACACGGTGACACGAGACCGGACAGGGCGTGGTGATCAGCTCGTGAGAAGCGGACAACCGCAAGTCAACGGGACTGCGCCGCGACTCTTCATCACCAGGTTCGCCCTGTGTGTCAGGGTTCGAGTCCCCGGGGGCGAACCAAGAATCGGAAGAGCCGCGGAATCGGAAGAGCCGCGGGACGACCACCAAGAGGACCGCCAGCGGACTGAACGGCTCGAGCGCGAACGGCGCCGGCTCGCACCGGCGCCGCGCCCCCCTAACCGGTGAAGGTCGGAACCACCTCGACCGCGACCTCGCACGTCGTGCACACCGACGCGCCGCCGATCGCCGCCACCTTACCGAACTCCGGGTCTTCGGGCTCGTCCGCCAGGGCGAGGACCTGAAGGAAGGCCGGGAACGTCGTGTACGTGTCGTGCCATGCG
>JALHSW010000601.1 GCA_022865365.1 Acidimicrobiia bacterium
CGGCGTGCGGCCGCCGAGCGCGGTATCGCCTGCGTCGACGAGCTTGCCGCCGTCACCCTTGGCACAGAGCCCGAGGGACTCGTACGCGAAGATCTCGGCCGGCGCGGTCGCGTCGTGGCACTCGACGACGTCGAGGTCGGTAGGACCGATCCCTGTCTCTTCGTAGGCCTCACGCGCGCACACTTCGGCCGCGCCCTCCTCGTCGAAGCCGCGGTCCCAGCCCGAGCGCAGCACGCACGAGCGGATCTGCACCGGCCGCGTGATCCCCAGCTCCCTCGCCTTGCGTTCGCTCACGACCACCGCGGCCGCTGCACCGTCGCCGATCGGCGAGCACATCGGTCGCGTGAGCGGCTCCGACACCATCGGCGAGCCCAGGACGTCGTCGATGGTCAGCTCCTCCCGGAACTGCGCACGGGGGTTGAGGTGGCCGTGGCGGCTGTTCTTCGCGGACACTCCGGCGAACTGCTCGATGGTGGTTCCGTACCGCTCCATGTGCCCGCGTGCGACCGCGGCGTAGATGTCCATGAACATCGAGCGCTTCTCACCGGAGCCGGACGCCCCGGCTTCGGCGCCCCCCTTCTTCGCGCTCGCCTGCAGACCGGCCATGATCTCCGCGAGCATCTCGACGTCGACCGCACCGCTGAACGCCGCGAAGGTCTTGCGCTTGTCCTCGCAGTAGAGCTTCTCGACGCCGAGCGCGAGCACGACGTCGTAGAGCCCTGCGGTGACCATCGCCGAGGCCTGGTGGAGCGCGGTCGATGCACTCGCGCAGGCGTTCTCGACGTTCACCACCGGGATCCGACCGACGCCGATCGAGCGCAGCACCACCTCACCGCGGATCGACTCCTGCCCGGTGATGAGCCCGGCCGCCGCGTTGCCCACGAACGCGGCGTCGAGGTCGGTCAGCTCGAGATCGGCATCGGCGACCGCGACCTGCACGGCCTCGCCCCCGAGCGCCTTGAGCCCGGTGTCGAGGTGCTTGGCGAAGGTGGTCATCCCCACTCCGGCGACCACTGCATTCATCTTCATGGAAGCTCCCTTCGTTCGATGCTCAGAGGAGACCGCTGCCGCGGTCCTCGAGCTGCAGCGCTCGCCGCAGGTAGTCGAGCTCGGCCTCGCGCCACGGCAGCGGCGCGGGTGTGGTGAACATTCCGTCGGCAGTCAGCTCCTCGACGACGTCGTCGGCGCGCGGGAACGGCGTCCCGTAGGTGTTCATGGAGAACAGGTCCCCGAACGGCCGGCGGGGTCGCTGCCCGCCGGCCTCCCACGACTCGGCCGGGTACCCGACCGTCTGGAGCATCAGGACCCGGCACGTCTCCGGGATGCCGAGGTGCTCGCGGATCTGCTCGCCGTTCGGGGTACCGAGACAGCACGTGCCCAGACCCAGCTCGTACGCCATGAGCGTGGCCTGCGCGATGCCCTGGCCGCAGTCGACCTCACCCAGCCCCGGCTCCTTCAACGTGTCGCGGATGGTGTCGAAGATCGGGATGAGCTGGGTCTCGAGATCTTCCTTCTTCGTGTCCCCGAAGCCGAGCGCCCCCGCATCGAGCAGCTCCCGGAGCCGGTCGGACTGCTCGTCGACGGCGCGCGGGTCGAGGTACCAGGTGATGACGACCGGCGCGAGCCGGATCTGCCAGCCGGCGATCGGCGCGTAGAGCCCGTCGAGGACCTCCTGCGATGCCGATTCGCGGAACACGACGACCGCCCGCAGGCTCTGCACGTTCCCCCAGTGCGACGCAAGGCGGGCGGCCTCGAGCATGCACTGGATCTTCTCGGGTTCGACGGCGCGGTACGGGCGGACGAAACGGATCGAGCGTCGCCGCCCGATGACCTCACGGAGCTCCATCGCTACTCCTCCCCCTTCATCACGCGGTCACCATTCATGACGCGGTCACCCTTCATGACACGGTCACCCGACTCAGAGCCGGGCGCCACCGACGATTCCCAGTACCTCGTTGCACCCGTCCTCGATCATCGATGCACGAGCGTCGCGCAGCAGCTTCTCAATCGGGTACTCACGGCTCAGGCCGTTGCCACCGAAGATCTGCACCGCCGCACTCGCGACCTCGAACGCGGTGTTGGTGCAGTACGTCTTCGAAGCAATCGAGTACTGCACCGGCGGCGGCGCGACCGCGCCCATCAGGGAGACCTTGCGTGCGAGCGCCCTCGCGGCCTCGACCTGCGTGAACATGCGGAACAGTCGGCTCCGCACGCTCTGGTGACGAATGATCGGGACTCCCCCCTGCACACGTTCCTTCGCGTACGCGAGCGCGAGCTCGTACGCAGCCCGCGCGAGGCCGACGAAGGTCATCCCCATGTACGCGTTCGCAAGTGCGAGCACCATCTCGATCGCGATGCCGTACGCGTCCTTCCCGACGACCATGAACTCCGCGGGAACGCGCACCTCGTCGAAGAAGATCTCGCCCTGGTTGAGCGCACGCTGGCCGAGCTTGTCGAGGGGCCTGCCCCGACTCACCCCCGGCAGGTCGAGCGGCACGATGCACACGCCACCACCGGCGAAGCCCTCGTCGCCGTCGATGGTGCAGAACAGCGTGCCGATCGTCGCGATCGTGCCGTTCGAGACCCACGACGACTTCTGGCCGCGGATCACATAGTGGTCACCATCGGGAATCGCGAGGCAGTTGGCCTTGATCGCCGGATCACGGAACGACTCCTCCGTGAACGTGAGCGTGTCGCTCCCGTGGTCCGGCTCCGTGACGGCCCAGCACCCGATCTCGGTGGAGTCCGGTGCGGCGAAGCGCTCGACGAGCTCGGGCCGCCCCGAGAGCTCGGCGAAGATCACGTGGAAGTTCGACACCGCGAGGCTGACCGCGAGCCCGCCGTCGCCCCAACCGAGCTCTTCGTTGATCGCCGCCTGCAAGGTGGCCCGCTCGGTCGGCTCCATGGCGGACTCGTCGACCTCGAGGCGCCCGATGCCGAGCTGGCGGTACTTCTCGAAGACGCCCCAGAGCGGCGAGGCCGGCGCGACGACGTCGGCCGGGTCGACGAGCCGGTCGAGCTCGGCGCCGACCGGTCGCATCGCCTCGCCGGCGAAGCGGCGGACGGTCTCGACAAGGGCCTGGTGCTCGGGGTTCGCGCCCACGTCGATCTCGGTCACGGCCATGCACGGTCCTCCCGTCGGCGACCCCCGGGCAGCATCCCGGCAGTCTGGCCGATTCTCGTCGCGCCCGGCGGTGCTGGGAAGGGCCGAAGGTCAGATGACAGCGGCAGCGTCCGCGGAGCAGAATCAGACCACGGCGAACCCGGGAGGATTCATGGGCAAGGGGAAGGCAATCACCAAGATCGCAGCGATCGGCGCGGCGATCGCCGGCGCGATCTTCTTCTGGCGCAAGCGCCAGCATCACGAGGATTCTGCGACCGGCGGCGGATTCCCGCCCGCGGCCGACGTGCCACCGGACCGCACGCCATAGGCGGACGCGCCAGCGCATGGGATACCCGGAGGGCATCGGTGCCGTCGATCTCATGATCGGCTTTCCGATGCGCGACAGGTTGGCCGTCTACGAGTACCTGATGCGCGGCATCAAGGACTCCGAGACCAAGGACTCGTTCACGTTCCCGGCCGAGTACATGTTCAAGGACGTCCCCGAAGGTGCTGCCGATGACGTCGATCCGATCGACGAGGCCTTCGCCGAGATGGACAAGTGCGGCGTCGACAAGGGTCTCTTCCCACTCGGTGAGCAGTCGCGCGAGGCGCGCGAGCGCCATCCCGGCCGCGTGTACACGTACCTCGAGGTCGATCCCAACGACGTGATGGGCTCGGTCCGCAAGATCCGCAAGGCGGTCGAGAGGCACGACCTCAAGGCGGTGACCGTGTTCCCGTCGGGCTGCCTCCCGCAGGTCCCGGTCGACGACCCGAAGCTGTACCCGGTGTACGCGACCTGCATCGACGTCGACATCCCTGTGATCGTCAACGCGGGCATCGCCGGACCGCGCTTCCCGTCGGCATGCCAGCACGTCGAGCTGTTCGACCGAGTCTGTTACGACTTCCCGGACCTGCGGATCGTGATGCGCCACGGCGCGGAGCCGTGGGAGGAGCTCGCGGTGAAGCTCATGCTCAAGTGGCCGGGCCTGTACTACATGACCTCGGCGTTCGCCCCGAAGTACTACCCGAAGGCGATCGTCGACTACGCCAACACCCGGGGCGCCGACAAGATCATGTACGCCGGGTACTACCCGATGGGTTTGAGCCTCGAGCGGATCTTCACCGAGATGCCGAACGTCCCGTTCCGCGATCACGTGTGGCCGATGTTCCTGCGTGAGAACGCGCTCCGTGTGTTCAACCTCGACGCGTGAGGTGAGCAGCGACGTGTCCGACCAGACGCCGGACCGCTACGTGTTGATCTCGGCCGACACCCACGGGGGTGCGAACCACGAGACGTACCGCGAGTACCTCGACACGGCGTACCGCGACGAGTTCGACGCGTGGCGCGACCGCTACAAGAACCCCTTCCGCGACCTGCACGGCAAGAAGCGCGACCAGAACTGGGACGACGAACGCCGGTGGAGCGAGCAGGAGTCCGACGGCACGGTCGGCGAGGTCATCTTCCCCAACACGGTGCCGCCCTTCTTCCCGACCGGTGCCGTGATCGCGCGCCCACCGACCGCCGACGAGTACGAGCTGCGCCACGCGGGGATTCATGCCCACAACCGGTGGCTCGCCGACTTCTGCGCCTCGACGCCCGAGCGGCGCGCCGGCGTCGGCCAGATCTTCCTCAACGACATCGACGACGCGATCGCGGACGTGACCTTCATCAAGGAGCACGGGCTGCGCGGCGGCGCACTGCTCCCGGGACGCCCCGACGACTCGGAGCTCCCGCCGCTGTACGACCCGGTGTACGACCCGCTGTGGTCGGCGTGCGAAGACCTCGACGTCCCCCTCACCCACCACTCGGGTCAGGGTGCTCCCGACTACGGCAAGTACTCGTTCTCGATGTTCCTCTGGGTCGCGGAGACGTCGTGGTTCTCGCATCGCCCGCTCGCCCATTTCATCATCGGTGGTGTGTTCGAGCGCCACCCGCGGCTGACGTTCGTGATGACCGAGCA
>JALHSW010000602.1 GCA_022865365.1 Acidimicrobiia bacterium
GCTCGATCAGGTCCATCATGCGGGCGGTGCAGCCGGCCATCTCGATCGGCGGGAGCAGCTCGTCGACGACCTGCGCGGCAAGTGCATGGAACACCGCGCCGGCGGGATCATCGGGCGCGCGCAGTGCCACAGGCTTCCCGGTGTCGCCCCCGGTCGAGACCGCGGGCTCGATCGGGATCCGGGCGACGAGGGGGACGCCGATGTCGGAAGCCAACGCCGCGCCACCGCCCGAGCCGAACAGCGCGAAGCGCTCGCCGGTGGGGGTGACGAACTCGCTCATGTTCTCGACCACGCCGAGCACCTTCATGTGCGAGCGCCGGGCCATGTCGGCGACGCGCACGGCGACCTTCTGGGCCGCGACCGCCGGGGTCGTCACGACGAGCATCTCGGCCTGCGGGAGCAGGCGCGCCAGACCCATCTGGATGTCGCCGGTGCCCGGGGGCATGTCGATGAGCAGGTAGTCGAGCGAACCCCAGCGGACGTCGGTGAGGAACTGCTCGAGCGCCTTGGCGAGGATGAGACCGCGCCACATCAGCGCCGTGCCCTCGTCGTCGACGAGGAAGCCCATCGAGACCACGCTGAGCGCGCCCGGGGGCGCCGACGGGTCGAGTGCGTTGGGGACGTCGATCTCGTGCGGGTGGATTTTGCCGTCGACGCCGGACAGCCGTCCGTCGATTCCCAACATGCGCGGGACGCTGAAGCCCCAGATGTCTGCGTCGAGCACGCCGACGCGCAGACCCCGGGCCGCCAGGGCGACGGCGAGGTTGACCGTGACCGAGGACTTGCCCACGCCGCCCTTCCCGCTCGCGACGGCGAGGACCCGAGTGGTCGCCGCCACCTCGGTCGGAGCCGCGTTCTCCCGCGCCTGCCAGCGGGCGCGGCCCATTGCGGCCGCCTTCTGCTCGGCATTCATCTCGGCGTACTCGACCTTCACGGCGGTCACGCCCCGCAGCCCGCGCACCTTCGACTCGACTTCCTGCTTGATCTGGTGCCGCAGCGGGCACCCCGCCGTGGTGAGCGCGACGCGCACCATGACGTGGCCGTCGGGGGCCACGTCGACCTCGTCGACCATGCCGAGCTCGGTGATGCTCACGTTGAGCTCGGGATCGATCACGCCCGCGAGGACCCCGCGCACGTCATCGGGGCTGGGCGGGGGTCCCGTCTCGGGCGCATGCACCGGCGCTCCGGGGTCCGACTCCGGAGGCCGGCTCACGCCGTCTCGGGTGACCCGAAACGGGTCTTCGGAACGCTCGCCGGTGGCGGGGCTGGGGCGATCCATTGGCTGCCTGTCGTTCGCCTTGTCGTGCGGTGGGTGTCCCCGGGAAAAACAATGTGTACCTTGAAAATATGCCCATGCAGCGCTACCGTCAATGCGCGATGGAGCTCCCCGTTCTCAAGGCCTTGGCCGACGACACCAGGTACGCCGTGTACCGGGAGCTCTCGACGTCGACGAGCGCGCTCTCGGCTCAGGACCTCGCCGATCGCCTCGGCGTGCACGCCAACACGGTGCGGCTCCATCTCGAGCGCTTGCGCGAGGTCGGTCTCGTAGACGCCGAGGCGGTGCACCGGGGCACCGTGGGTCGACCGCAGCACCTCTACTTCCTCGCCGACGGGGCCCCCGGGCTGGGGTTCGACCCGCCGGCACACGCCCTGCTCGCCGGCCTGCTCGGAGCGCTCGCCGAGCGGGTGGGGGCGACGCCGACCGACGCCGTCGACACCGGCCATGCCTGGGGCGTCGAGGCAGCCAAGCGGACCCGGGCCACCAGCTGCATGCGGGCCCTCGAGTCCGAGCTCCATGGGCTCGGGTTCGAGCCAGCCGCAGGGCCGGGCGACGGCACCTCCGAGGGTGGTGCCCGCATCGAGTTTCTCCACTGTCCCTTCCGGGAGCTGGCCGAGGCCTACCCGGAGCTCGTCTGCCACCTCCACCGAGGCCTCTGTGAGGGTGTCGTAGAACAGGTCGGCGGGGGAAGGGTCGAGGAGTTCGCGACGTTGTACGACCCCGAGCCCTGCCACGTGACGGTGGCGGTAGGCCGAAGTTCTTGAGATCATTGAGTACCCCCAGAACGCAGGAGGACGAACTGCATGTCGATGTTCACCGTCACTGACGCAAGCCAGGTGTTCACGTTCGAGCTCACCGATGCCGCGGCCGAGAAGGTCACCGCGCTGATCGCGTCCGAGGACGCGCCGGGCGAGCTCGCGCTCCGCGTTGCCGTCCGCCCGGGTGGCTGCTCCGGCTTCAGCTACGAGATGTTCTTCGACGGCGACATCGCGGAGGATGATCACCAGGTCGAGCACGGCGGCGTGAAGGTCGTCATCGACCCGGCGAGCCAGCAGATGCTCAAGGGTGCCACGCTGGACTTCAAGGACGGGCTCCAGGGCGCCGGGTTCTCGATCAGCAACCCGAACTCCGAGCGAAGCTGCGGGTGCGGTCAGTCGTTCTCGTAGCGCACGGTTCCGGATGAGCGGCTCTGCGCTCGGTCGCTGACGGGTCGAGGCGAGGGTCCGGTCGCGCTCACACCGGAACGGTTACGCTCGCGTGCCGCGCTGTTGAAGGGAGCAAAACCGATGTCATCGACTTGGCCGCCCAACCCACCGCTTGGCGGTGGGCCGTCCACTCCGTCCACTCCGCCGACCCCACCGGCCTGGCAGCCGGATCCACCGGCCGCCCCGCCGACGCCGCCACCTCCGTCGTACACACCGCCGTCGTACACACCTCCGGCCGCACCCGCCGCGCCCAAGCCGGTCGTGAAGAAGAAGGCCGTCAAGAAGAAGAAGGCCGTCAAGAAGAAGAAGGCCGTCAAGAAGAAGAAGGCCGTCAAGAAGAAGAAGGCCGTCAAGAAGAAGGCAACCAAGAAGCGCACGACCGCCCGGAAGCCCGTTCGCAAGGCAACCAAGAAGCGCGGCGCGAAGAAGGCAACCAAGAAGCGCGGCGCGAAGAAGGCAACCAAGAAGCGCGGCGCGAAGAAGGCAACCAAGAAGCGGACCGCGAAGAAGGCAACCAAGAAGCGGACCGCGAAGAAGCGCCGCTGATTCGAAGCGTCAGAAGCGAGTTCGGGCCCGTCGGTTCTCCGGCGGGCCCGTTCGCGTGCCGGGCTATGCGCCGACGAGCGCGTCCAGCCGAGCGGTCATCTCGTTCCCGCCGAACGCGCCGTCGAGTCGACCGACGATCGTTCCCGCGCCGTCGACCGTGTAGAGCCACGGCTCGCTCTCCAGCCCCCAGGCCTCGACGGTCGGTGACAGCTCGGCCCCGGTGCTCGAGCGGTAGATGTCGACGTGCA
>JALHSW010000603.1 GCA_022865365.1 Acidimicrobiia bacterium
AGAAGCTGAGCTTCAAGCCGTTCGGCCCGGTCGACAACGGCAAGCAGCATCTCTACGGCCTCGACTACAAGACGGCGATGTGGCGCGACAACGAAGACGACCCGTTCCACACCGAGGTCGGCTACTGGCTCTGGGACGGCGCGACCGGCGAGATCATGCGCGGCTTCGTGGTGCCCCGCGGCATCACGGTGCTCGCGGGCGGGACGGCCAAGCCCGACGCCACGTCGTTCACGCTGTCGGCCACGGCCGGTGATCCCCAGTACTCGATCGGCGAGAACAGGTACCTGGCCAAGCATGCGTCGACGCTGAGCTACACGGTGAACATCGAGATCAACGGCGACGACACCTGGTCGTACGACGAGACGACCATGCTCAAGATGGACGAGATCAAGGAGCCATTCGCCCACACCGACCACAACACCCTGCGCAAGGTCGGCTGACGCCGGGCTGGTCGGGATCGCAATGGATCTGCTGGTCGCCCGCGGCGATCTTCGACGCTTCCGCTTCGATGATGCACCGGTGCCCGAACCGGGTCCGGGTGAGGCGCGGCTGCGCATCTCGTCGTTCGCGCTCACGGCGAACAACATCACGTACGCGGCGTTCGGCGACATCATGTCGTACTGGAGCTTCTTTCCCGCGGAGCCGGGCTGGGGCCGGATCCCGGTCTGGGGCTTCGCGACGGTCGACGCGTCGAACATCGAAGCGTCCGGCGTCGACGGGCTGGTGCCCGGCGAGCGGGTCTACGGGTACTTCCCGATGTCGAGCCACCTGGTCGTCACGCCTTCCCGTGTGAGCGACACCGGGTTCGTCGACGCCGCGCCGCACCGCGCCGCCCTTCCCCCCGTGTACAACCGCTACACCCGGCTCCGCACCGACCCCGCGCTCCCTGACCAGGCGGGAGACCAGACGCCTGAGCAGACGGGCGACCAGGAGGGGTACGAGGCACTGCTCCGACCGCTGTTCACCACTTCGTTCCTGATCGATGACTGGCTCGACGACAACGAGACGTTCGGGGCGACCCAGGTCGTGATCACGAGCGCGTCGAGCAAGACGGCGCTCGCACTCGCGTTCCTGCTCGAGGCGTTCGATCGGTGCCGCGTCGTGGGCCTGACGGCGCCGGGGAACTTGGCCTTCGTCGAGGGCGTCGGCTACTACGACGAGGTCGTGGCCTACGGGGGGATCGACGCGTTGGCAAGCGATGTGCCAACGGTCCTCGTCGACATGGCCGGCGACGGCGCCGTGCTCTCCGAGGTGCACGGTCACTTCGCGGACCATCTGCTCCACAGCTGTCGGGTCGGCGCCACCCACTGGGAGGACCTGAACCTCGACGGTGCGCTGCCCGGCCCCGAGCCGAAGCTGTTCTTCGCGCCCGACCACATCGTGCGCCGCCACGCCGACTGGGGGCCCGGCGTCCTCGAGCAGCGCGCCGGTGACGCGCTCGGGCAGTTCATCGCCTCCGCACGCGACTGGCTCACCATCACCGAAGCCCACGGCGAGGACGCGGTCGCCGCGGCCTATCTTGACGTGCTCGAGGGCCGGGCCCGCCCCGACCGGGGCTACGTGCTCTCGCTGGACAGGACGCAATGACCGCGCTGGCCTACGTGCCGTTTGGTCGCGACACCTGGCGCGAGCCGTTCCCCACCTACCGGCGCCTCCGCGACGAGGACCCGGTGCACTGGTCGGAGGCCGGGGGATGCTTCGTGCTGTCGCGCTTCGACGATGTGTTCACCGCAGCACGCGACACCGAGACCTACTCCTCCGCCCAGGGCCTCACGTTCCAGAACGAGCTGGAAGAGCTCGGCCTCGCGCCCACGATCGTGATGATGGACCCGCCCGACCACACCCGGTTCCGGCGTGCGGTCAGCCGGGGGTTCACTCCGCGCGAGGTGCAGACCCTCGAGCCTGCGATTCGGGCGTTCGTCGTCGAGCACGTCGAGCGCCTCCGCGCCGCGGGAACGGGCGACTTCGTCGCCGGTGTCGCCCGGCCGCTCCCCTGCTTCGTCGTCGCCGACTACCTCGGGGTCTCGGAGGCCGACCGCGCCCAGTTCGAAGGTTGGACCCAGTCGATCGTGCAGGCCGGCGCGGGCGGGCACGGGGAAAGCACCGGCGACGCGATCGCGGGCCTCTACGGCTACTTCACCGAAGCCATCGAACGTCGACGCGCCCAGCCGGGAGACGACATGATCTCCACCCTCGTGCAGGCCGACATGGCCGGCGAGCCCCTCGGGGTCGAGGAGATCCTCGGGTACGCGTTCGTCATGATCGCCGGAGGTAACGACACCGCGACCGGCCTTCTCGCCGGAGCCGCCGAGCTGCTCTCCGAGTGCCCCGACCAACGCCGACGACTGATCGACGATCCGGCGCTCATCCCCGGCGCGGTCGACGAGATCCTGCGACTCACCTCACCGGTGCAGGGG
>JALHSW010000604.1 GCA_022865365.1 Acidimicrobiia bacterium
AACGCCCTCGGGGTGGAGCTCGGTGGTGATCGTGGACGGGAATGAGGTAGATCCGCACTGGATCGTTCGCCATGCCGTCCATGACGCAACACATCATCTTCTCGACGTCAACGACAGTTGCGTCCACGGGCGTGGTGTATGGGTTTGTCGGCGTGGAGGTTGATCGGGCTGGGATCGCGGCTGCTGAGGGGCTCGTAGAGGCTCGTTAGCGGAGCGCCTGGCACGGGGGGACCGGCCGGATCGGCGGGTCCACCGCGCGCGACGACCACTGCGTCAATCTCGAAGTGACAGGACCAACCATCGCTTCGAGGAGGAACACAGTGGTCGTCGACACCACCACGATGGACGCGCTCGTCTGGTTGCGCAAGCACCTGGAGTCCGCGGACACGGAACTGCTACGCGAGATGGTGAGGACGTTCGCGGAGGCGTTGATGGCCGCGGAGGCCGACGCGGTCTGCGGTGCCGGGTATCGGGAACGCAGCGCGGATCGGGTGAACTCGCGCAACGGCTATCGCGAGCGGGTCCTTGACACGCGGGTCGGGACGTTCGATCTGGCGATCCCGAGGTTGCGGTCCGGGTCCTACTTCCCGGACTGGCTGCTCGAGCCCCGCCGACGCGGTGAGCAGGCGCTCGTCGCGGTGGTCGCGCAGTGCTACGTCGAGGGGGTCTCGACCCGGCGGGTGGATGACATCGTCAAGGCGATGGGTATCGAGGGGATCAGCCGTTCCCAGGTCTCTGAGCTGGCCCGCAGCCTCGACGAGAAGGTCGCGGCGTTTCGCAACCGGCCCCTCGATGCCGGCCCCTACACCTACGTCTGGGTCGACGCGCTCACCCAAAAGGTCCGCGAAGGCGGCCGGATCGTCAACGTGGCGATGGTCGTCGCGACCGGGGTCAACAACGAGGGCCGACGCGAGATCCTCGGCCTGGACGTGTTCACCACCGAAGACGGCGCCGGCTGGACCGCGTTCTTGCGTTCCCTGGTCGCACGCGGCCTGAGCGGCACCCAGCTGGTGATCTCGGATGCACACGAGGGCCTCAAGGCCGCGATCGGCGGGGTGCTCATCGGCACGAGCTGGCAGCGGTGTCGCACGCACTTCATGCGCAACCTGCTCGCCAAGGTCCCCAAGGCCGCGCAGGGACTCGTCGCGACGTTGGTCCGCAGCGTGTACGAGCAACCCGACGCGCAGACCACCTGGGCTCAGCATGCACGCGTCGTCGAGCAGCTCACCGAACGGTTCGGTGACGCCGCCGAGATGCTCATCGACGCGGCACCCGACATCCTCGCGTTCACGAGCTTCCCCAAAGAGCACTGGCGTCAGATCCGTTCGAACAACCCTCAGGAGCGCCTCAACAAGGAGATCCGTCGCCGCACCGACGTCGTGGGGATCTTCCCGAACCGGGCCGCGGTCATCCGCCTCGTCGGCGCGGTCCTCAACGAACAACACGACGAGTGGGCAGTCGCACGGCGCTACATGAGCGCCGAGAGCCTCACCAAAGCCCAACTCCACATCATCGACGGCGAACCCGAGGAGGTCACACCAGCAGAACTCGCCAACGTCAGCTAGAACAACACCACGAGATTGACAACGTGGTCGTCGCTACACCACATCAGCGGACGTGACCTCGAACGACTGCGCGGAGACCTTTGACTAGCCGGCCGATCCCTGACCGCCGGATCGGAGCGCATCATCCCCGCCAGCAAGACACCCGCGCTTGAGGCCCCGCTTCGGCGGGGCCTCGCTGGTTGTCGGGCTTGGCTGCGGCGTCAGAGCTGGCTGAGAATGACCTCGACCTGCTGGCGCAAGTGCGGGATGTCGCGGCTGATCGCTTGCCACACAATGGCGACGTCGATGTCGAAGTAGCCGTGGGCGAGGATGTTGCGCATGCCGATGACCTCTTGCCAGGCGACGTCGCGGTATTGATCACGAATCGCCGGTGAGAGTCGTGCCGCGGCTTCGCCGATCACCTCGAGCCACCGCTGTGCCGCTGCCTGTACGAGCGGGTTCGAGGCGAGCGCGTCACGGTCGGTGATGTGGCGTTCCAAGTTGGAACACGTCTCGATGATGTCTTCGAGACGTTGACGGTCGTCTCTCACAGAGGCACGGCCTCGGCGAGCACCACCGCCCGCACGGTCGGCCGCAGGCTGTCCGCGGTGACGACGTCGACCTCGACGCCGAGGAGACCCTGAAGGTCCATCAGGAGTCCGCCGAGGTCGAAGAAGCTGCGACCGGGCTCGAGGTCGACGAGGAAGTCGACA
>JALHSW010000605.1 GCA_022865365.1 Acidimicrobiia bacterium
AGGGCAAGGACGTCACCGGGAGTCGCGCCTACCGCCTCGCCCGTATGGGGCTCGTGCACGCACCGGAAGGGCGTTCCGTCTTCGGCTCGCTGACCGTCGAGGAGAACCTCGCGCTCACGTTTCGGCAGGTCTTCGGACGCCGCGGCGCGAAGGGCGCGCTCGCGCAGGCGTACGAGCTGTTCCCCCGCCTCGGGCAACGGCGCCGGCAGATCGCGGGCACCCTGTCGGGTGGGGAACAGCGCATGGTGTCGCTCGCTCGCGTTCTCGTGCACGCACCGAAGCTGCTCATCACCGACGAGCTCTCCCTCGGTCTCGCTCCGGTGATCATCGACGAGGTCTACGAGACCCTCGCCACGATCCGCGATGCCGGTACGTCGCTGCTCATCGTGGAGCAGCATGTCCGCCAGGCCCTGACGCTCGCCGACGACGTGGTCGTGATGGCGAAGGGGCGGGTCGCGCTGGCCGGGCGCACCGACGACCTCGGGGACCTCGGCGACCGCATCCTTCCCGCGGTGCACGGCGAGACCCTTCCCGAAGCCCCTGAGCGCGAGAGGGGCCGCCCCGCAGGGCGGCCCCTGTGATCTCGCGAACTACGTCGGACTAGCGCTTCTCCTTGACGACGATGGTCGCGCACGGCTCAGTTCCGAGCACGTCGCCGGCGGACGGGTCCAACGCGAGGAGATTGCACTGCGTCAGTCCCGTGACCTTCCACGTCTTGCCCTCGAGCACCGCAGCACCCGGGGGGGCGAGGCCCTCGGCGCGCGTTCCGCCGAGCACCAGCGTGTACGTCACATCGGCGCCGTTCTTGCCCTTGCACACGACCTTGTCGATCGCGACAGCCGTTGTTCCGGCGGTCGCGGCGTTCTTCTCGAAACTGGCCGTGAATGCGGCAAGAAAGGCCGGATCGAGCTTCTTGCCACTCAAGTACTCTAGGTAGGCTGCCTTCTGCTCGGCGGTGTAGCCCTTGGCACCGTTGAGGAAGTAGTCGTAGGCGGTCTTGATCTGCTTGATCGCCTGGCTCTTCGTCTTCCCCGCACAGACCGCGGCACCCTTGCCGCTGACCGACGCTCCCGCGACCGCCGACGCGCTGACCGCGAACGACGCAGCAGCAACGGCGGCGACGAGCAGGATTGCTGCTCTCTTACGCATGTTCCCCCCTGGGATCTATGTCTGGCACTGTGACCGTGATGTCAGGAATATAACCCTTGGTCGCCGCCGGCGGTAGGCAGCTTCAGGCGCCGGGTCCGGTACGGCCGGTCCCGTGGAGCGCCGCCATCGTGACCCGGGCGAGGGTGGAGATCGTCTGGGTCGAGTCAACCTCGAGCCGGCTGGCCTCGACGAGGTAGTTCGTGCGCTCGATCATCGACACCAGCGCGAACGCCGTCACCCCGGGGTCGAGGTCGGGGGCGGCCGTGCGGACCCGGCGCGCGAGCTCACGGGAGAACTGGGTGACGAGCTCGTTCCCGCTGGCGCCGATCTCGCTGTCGGCGATCTCGGCCTCGGTCCACGTGCGGATGAACGCGCCGTGGCGGCGGTACAGCCCCGCGAAGCGGTCCAGCCAGTCGCGCAGGGCCGCATCGGCGGCTGCGTCGTCACGGTCGAGCGCCGGGAGGTCTCGGGCGAGGTCCACCATCTCGGCCGCCACCTCCACCGCGACCGCCCGGAACAGTTCCTGCTTCGAAGAGAAGTACAGGTAGAAGGTCCCGTGCGACGTCTTCGCCGCCTTCACGATGTCGTCGACCCGCGCCGCGTGGTAGCCCCGGTCGGCGAAGACTGCAGCGCCGGCGTCGAGCAGGCGCTCGAGCGTGCGCTTGCCCCGCGCCCGCAACTCGCGGCCCTGGACCCGCGGGCCGGGATCCCTCCCCTCGGGGGTTGGGGCGCGCTTGGCCACGCGACCGGGCGCTGGGCTCATCGTCGGCAGGCTACGGGTGCCTGACGTCCGTGTCACGTTTGGGTCGCGTCGCGATACGCTCCGCGCCATGAGCCAAACCATCGCCTACGACGCCATCCAGGTCGGAGACGAGGCCCCGCCGCTTGTCGTCGAGAACCTCAGCCGGACCAACTTCGTGCGGTACGCGGGCGCCTCGGGCGACTTCAACCCGATGCACCACGACGAGACGATCGCGACCCAGGTCGGCAACCCGTCGGTGTTCGGCCACGGGATGCTCACCGCCGGCCTGATGGCGCGCGTGGTGAAGGACTGGTTCGGTCCCGAGGCCATGCGCACGTTCCAGGTCCGTTTCGCGAAGCAGGTCTGGCCGGGCGACACGATCACGTTCGCGGCGAAGGTGGCGGGCAAGCGCGAGGAGGACGGGGCCAACCTCGTCGACGTCGAATGCACCGCGACGAACCAGGATGGCGTCGAGGTGCTGACCGGCACCGCGACCGCCGTCTGCGCCTGATGGGCTTGTTGGAAGGCCGCGTCGCCGTCGTCACCGGCTCGGGCCGCGGGATCGGACGAGAGTTCGCGCTCTGCATGGCCAACGAGGGGGCCAGCGTCGTTATCAACGACGTCGGGGTGAGCCTCGACGGTCGGGGCACCGAAGAAGACCCCGCAGCCCAGGTCTGTGCGGAGATCGAGGCGCTCGGCGGCAAGGCCGTGCCCAACTACGACTCCGTCACCGACTTCGAGGGCGCGGCCAACATCGTCCAGACCGCGGTCGATTCGTTCGGCGCGATCGACATCCTCGTGAACAACGCCGGCATCGTGCGCGACCGCACCCTTGTGAAGATGAGCGAGCAGGACTTCGACGACGTCGTCGCCGTCCACATGAAGGGCGCGTTCAACTGCGCTCGTCACGCGGCACCGCTCATGAAGGAGCGGGGCTACGGCCGGATCATCAACATCACCTCGTCGGCCGGGCTGCGGGGCAACTTCGGACAGACCAACTACGGCGGCGCGAAGGCGGCGCTGATGGGGATGACCTTCATCTGGGCGCTCGAGCTCGGTCGCTACGGCGTGACCGTCAACGCGGTTGCACCCGCCGGCGCGACCCGCATGACCGCGGCGCTCTTCGAGCGGTCCGCCACCGGACCGCCACACGAGCAGGATCCCTCCCTCAACGCGCCGCTGGTCGCGTTCCTGGCGTCGGAGCAGGCCGCTCACGTGAACGGTCAGATCCTCGGCCGGAGCGACTTCGCGTTCACGCTGTTCCAGCACCCCAAGCAGGTCGCGTTCATGTGGCGCGACGGGGGATGGACGCCCGAGCTCGTCGCCGAGCACTTCGACACCGTGCTCGGCCAGCACCTGCAGACCGTCGGCATGGTGATGCCCGGCGGCATGGAGTACACGGGCGACAAGAAGTAGGCGGCGAACGGGGGATGAGTCGCTACCGACTCGGCGCCGTCGACGTCGTCTTCTGGTCGGAGCCGGCCGACGAACGGGTCCGTCGGGCGGCCGAGTTGGGCTTCGAGCACATCGACGTCATGGTCGACATCGACCCGGCGACGTTGGCGCTCCCCGTTGGTTGTCCGACCGCCTACCCCAAGCCCGTGCCGGGCTGGTGTGCCACACCCGCGCCGGCGATCGCCGCGGGTCCCGACATGTGGGAGCGCTCGGTCCGCTGGTGGACGCGCGCGCCCGGCGCGCTGCTCGAGCCGTGGGCCGGCGCTGTCGTGAACTCGCTCGAGTCGGCCCGGGCGATGATCGACGAGGTCCCCGGTCTGCGTCTGCTCGTCGACACCGGCCACGTCGCGGACTGGGGTGGCGATCCGCTGGAGATGCTCGAGTACGCGGATCACGTCCAGCTCCGCCAGGGATGCCCGGGCTCCACGCAGCTGCACGTCGACGACCCGCGCGGGGTCGTCGACTTCGCGGCCGTGCTCCGGCGCCTCGACGAGCTCGACTACCGGGGCTGCCTCTCGGTCGAGTACTTCGATCTCCCCGACCGGGGCTGGGGGCTCGACGACCCCGTCGCCTGGGCCGTCGATCTCCAACGCCA
>JALHSW010000067.1 GCA_022865365.1 Acidimicrobiia bacterium
GGGATCGGGCTCCTCGGACTCGAAGTCGGACTCGAAGTCGGGCTCCTCGGACTCGAAGTCGGACTCGAAGTCGGACTCGAAGTCCTCGTCGGACTCCAAGGGCTCCTCGGACTCCAAAGGCTCCTCGGACTCGAAGACCTCCTCGGGTTCGAAGACCTCCCCGGACCGGGGTTCGAGCAGAGGCGGCGGGAGCGGGAGCACGTCCTAGCGCGATACCGGTGGTGTCCACGGCGGGACCAGCACCTGCAGGAGGTCCCCGCCATGCTCCCTCGCTCACCCCGCGCCCTCGCGTTCTGGCTTGCCGCGCTCACGGTCGCCGTCGCCACCGCGGTCATCGTGGCGTCCGACCTCGCCGCGCTCCACCGTCATGCCACCGCATTGGGCGACGAACGATCCGCCGTGGTCGCCATGGGCGAGCTCACGCTCGGCACGATCGTGAGCGAGGGCGACGTGCGGTCACGCCGCATCCACCGGTCCCAGCTGCCCCCGGGCGTGCTCCTGAGCACCGCCGACGCGGTCGGGCGCGTCGTGACCGTGCCGGTCGTGCGCGGCGCCTTCCTCGCTGAACGCAACCTCGCTCCCCGTCACCGCGACGGCCTCGACGGAGCACTGCCGACCGGGACGCGAGCGATGCGCGTCGTCGTCACCGAGGCGGTTCATCCCCGGGTCGGCGCGGCGGTCGACGTGTACGCCACCCTCGAGCAGAGCGTCGGAGACGCCGGCACCGGCGAGGGTGAGCCCGCACTCGTGGTCGCTGCCGCGGTCTCCGTGCTCGGCACCGACGCGGCAGCCAACGCCGAGGGGCGTGACACGTTCGGGGTGACGCTCCTCGTCTCACCGCGCCAGGCGCGTGCGCTGGCCTTCGCCGCCACCCACGGGGTCATCACGCTCGCGCTCGTTCCACCCGAAGAGGCCCGCGCCCCGTAGCATCGTCGCTCCCCCACCGAGCGAGGAGCCCCGGTGTCCGTCCTGCACGCCATCATCCTGGGGATCGTCCAGGGGCTCAGTGAGTTCCTGCCGATCTCGTCGAGCGGTCACCTCATCCTCGTACCCGAGCTCTTCGACTGGACCGAGCTCACGAGCCACCCCCACCTGAACAAGACGTTCGACGTCGCGCTGCATCTCGGGACGCTCGTGGCTGCCGTCTGGTACTTCCGGCGCGACGTGTGGCGTTACCTGCTCGCGGCGCTCCACACGATGCAGGTCCGCCGAGTGCAGACGACCGACGAACGCATGGCGTGGCTGCTGCTCCTGTCGGCGGTGCCTGGTGCGATCGCAGGTGCGCTGCTCGGCAGCACCATCGAGGAGCACCTCGGCGACCCGATCCTGATCGGCGTGATGCTCATCCTGTTCGGGTTCGTGCTGCTGCTCGTCGACCGGCTCGGTGGCGACCGCCCGAGCGACGACTTCCGCCGACGCGACGCCGTCATCATGGGGATCGCGCAGGCCGTGGCCCTCCAACCCGGCGTCTCGCGTGCGGGCGTCACGATGACCGCCGGCCGTTGGCTGAAGTTCGACCGTGCGGCCGCGGCGCGGCTCTCGTTCCTGATGAGCATCCCGATCATCGCCGGCGCGGGCCTCTACAAGGGCGCCGAGGTCGCCGGTCGCGGCATCCCGTCGGACTTCGTCGCTCCGTTCATCTGGGGGACGATCGCGGCGGCCGTGAGCGGATTCCTCGCCATCGCCTGGCTGCTGCGCTACCTCCAGACGAGGTCGTTCATGCCGTTCGTCATCTACCGCTGGGTCGTCGGTGGCGCGGTGATCCTCATCTTCGCGACCGGGCTTCGCTGATGGCTCTGGAGGAATGTGTCGAGCTCGTGATCTTCGACTACGGCGGGGTCATCTCGGAACTCCTCCTCGACGACCTCGCCGTCTACGAGACCCGCATGGGCTACCCGGAGGGCTCCATCGATCGACTCCTCTTCGGCGATCTGACCTCCGGTGAGATGGCGCCCGGCCGCGACGGCGACCCCGTCGACAA
>JALHSW010000606.1 GCA_022865365.1 Acidimicrobiia bacterium
CGTCCGGCCCCGGCGCAGGCGACGGCGTCGCCGCGAACATCACGTTCACGTTCCCCGGCGCGCTACGACAGGCCGTCCTCGGCGCGGGGCGCGGCGCCGATGGTGACGACGAACGGGGCGATCCGTGGCGGGTCGAGCATCTCGTGTGGGCCGTCCTCGACGTCCTGCACACAGGACGCGCCGACGACCGCCTCGGCCCGCTCACGGTCCTGCCCCAAGGCGCCACCTGGTTCGGGCGGGCCCGGCGCCTGGCCGACCTCTACGACCGGTACGCCGTGCGCCGGCCCGACCTCGTGTTGCACTGGAACGCGGGGCGCGACGTCGACGCCACCGGCCGGCCCCTCTCCGAGTACCAGCGCTGGCAGCCCCACCTGTGGCGCCTCGTTCGCGCCCGCATCGGCGAGCCGAGCCCACCCGAGCGCCTGCCCGCGCTGCTCGACGCGCTGCGTGCGGGAACGCTCGCCGTCGACCTCCCGCCCCGGTTGGCCGTGTTCGGCGTCACGACCCTCCCCGGAGGCGCGCCGTTCGTCGACCTGGCCGAAGCCATCGCCGCCCATCGCGACCTCCATCTCTTGCTCCTCGACCCCTCACCCGCCACGACCGACCGCGTGCGCGCCGCCGCCGTGGCCGCGCCGCCGCCGCCCGACCTTCCGCGTTCCGACGACCGTTCCGAGAGTGCCGTGCACCACCCGCTGGCGCGCTCGTGGGGGCGCCCGTACCGCGAGCGCACCGTGCTCCTCGCGGCGGCCGAGCCGCGCGGGGTCCCCGAACCGCGACCGGTCGAGACGCTCGAGCCGGAAGGTGCCGACGAGGCGCGTTCGTTCCTCGCGCGCATCCAGCACGACCTGCGCGCCGACGTCGCGCCGGCGGGCGACTTCGACCTCGACCCCGACGACCGGTCGATCCAGGTGCACTCGTGTCACGGTCAGGCTCGCCAGGTGGAGGTGCTGCGCGACGCGATCCTGCACCTCCTGGCCGACGATCCCACCCTGAGTGAGGAAGACATCGTTGTGCTGTGCCCGGCCATCGACGAGTTCGCGCCGCTGGTGGAAGCCGGTCTGGGCCCATCGGCCGAAGCGGCCGGCGTCGCGCCGAACGACGCGACGCCCCGGCTGCTCTATCGCATCACCGACCGTTCGTTGCGCGAGTCCTATCCGGTGCTCGCGGCACTCGACGCGCTGCTCGGGCTGGTCTCGGGCCGGTGCACGGCATCGGACATGCTCGAGTTCCTGTCGCTGGCGCCGGTACGCGAACGCTTCGACTTCGACGACGGCGCGCTCGGGACGATCGACGACTGGATCGCAGAGACCAACGTGCGCTGGGGCTTCGACGGCGAGCATCGTGCTCGGTGGGGCATCCCCGCCGAGCTCACAGCCAGTTCGTGGCCGGTCGCGGTCGACCGGGTACTCATGGGTGTGGCGGTGAGCGACGACGACATTGCGCTCGCGCCCGCCGACATCGCGCCACTGAGGGTCGAGGGAAGCGAGATCTCCATTGCGGGTCGCTTCGCCGATGTCGTGGCACGCCTCGCGGCCA
>JALHSW010000607.1 GCA_022865365.1 Acidimicrobiia bacterium
CGCTCGGTCACGACCAGAGGAAGTTGCCGCCGTCGACCATGAACGTGTGGCCGGTCACGAAGCGGCAGGCGTCGGAGCAGAGGAAGTGCGCTACGGCACCGATGTCGAGCTCGGGGTCGCCGTTGCGCCCCATCGGGCTCGTGCGCATGAACTCGTCGTAATGCTCGCTGCCCAGCGCGCGCGGCGGCGCGGCTGCCGGCGCGATCACGTTCACGATGATGCCGTCGGCCGCCCACTCACGGGCCGCGGTGCGTGACAGGCCACGGATGGCCTCCTTCGACGCGTTGTACGCCCCGAAGCCGGCGCCGCCGACGCGACCCATCGACGACCCGAAGTTCACGATGCGGCCCCATCCGGCCGTCCTCATGTGGGGGTACACAGCCTGCATCGCCCAGAGCGTGCCGAGCACACCTGAGCGGTAGAAGACATCCACATCGTCGGTGTCGACCTCGGCCACCGGCGCGTTCGCGCGGAACGTCTGCGCGTTGTTGATGATCCCGTCGACGCGGCCGAACTCCGAGACGGTGCGCTCGACCATCGCGTCGATCTGGTCACGCTGCATGATGTCGACCTCGACGCCAAGGGCTCGGGCGCCGATGGCGGTCAGCTCGTCGCAGGTGCGCCGCATCTTCTCGGCGTTCCACTCGGCGACGACCACGTTGGCACCGGCCTTCGCGAGGTGGTTCGCCATGCCCCGTCCGACCCCTTGGCCGGACCCGGTGACGATGATCGTGCGGCCCTCGACCGAGTGCATGGCTCGGATCGCGGCGGCGTCGACTTCGGGGTGCAGCACGGGCTCGAGCTCCTCCTCAGGAACTTGCGGGCTCAGGAACTTGCGGGCTCAGGACGTTGCCGATTGTGGCTCGGTACCGATGAGCTCGACGAGCAGACCGTCGGGGTCGCGCACCGTTGCCATCGCGACCGGGTCGACCGGGCCGGGGACCTCGATGCGGCTCGGATCGCTGCCGAGCCCCAGCTCCGCCAGGCGGGCGAGGACGGTGTCGAGATCGGTCACGAAGAACGAAAGGAGGAAGAAGCCGAGCACCGGCTCCGTCGCGGGAGGCGGCCCGTTGGCGATGCCGGCGTCGAACGCGACGAGCTCCACGACTCCCGCTGCAGGCGACGCGGGGTCGCCCAGGAAGATCGAGTGGAGCCGATCGCCGCGCGCACGGAACAGCGCCGGCCAGTCGCCGCTGAAGTGCTCGTCCATCAGTACGTCGAGACCGAGACCATCGCGGTAGAAGCGCAGTGACGCGTCGAGGTCCCCGGCGCAGATCGCGGCGTGGTGCAACGGGATTGGCACGGCGGCGACGCTAGCCGCAGCCGAAAGTCCGGTGACTCGGCTCGCTACGGACGGAGACGGACTCTCGGAACGCGCAGCGGGACCTGCGTCACGTCGTCCGGGCCTTCGTCGCGGAGTCGCTGGATCTCGCGCAGCTCAGACCAAACACCGATCGGGGCTTGCACGGCCTGGGCCCAGAGCAGGGGTGCGAGCCGCCCGACGCCACCCCGACGCGCCACCGACAGGCCGGCCTCGTCGAGCACGTCGCGCTGGTATCGCCGCGCGAGCGCCGGTGCCGCGAGCGACATCGGGAGCACGAACAGGAGGTGGAAGCCCACCAGGCTGAGCTGGCCGAACCCGAGGAACACCACCGCCTGCACCCACGCGACGGTGAAGACGAGATCGAGTACGGGCGTCGCCACGTCGACCGCGGTGAGGAAGCGACTGAACGGGAAGCGCAAGGCTCTGCGCCCTGGCTCGTGCAGCGCCGCGAGGAGGCCCCAGGCGTAACGAGCTCGCCGTCGAGCGGTCGAACCGATCGTGATCCGCTCGGTCGTGAAGGCCAGCGCAAGCGGTTCGTAGAAGACGCGCCACCCGCGCTCGAGGAACCGCCAGGTGAGCTGGACGTCTTGAGCGGCGCCCGGCGCCCATCCGTTGACCGCGCGCACCGCGTCGGTGCGAAACACGCTGCACGCACCCTCGGCGACCAGTGCACCCTGGAACAGCGCGTTGACCCGCTGCACCGCGTTGGCACCGAGCGCGTACTCTGCAGCCAGGAGCTCCGCGCCGTTCCCGTCCTGATGGTTGCGGACCACGGCGTCGCCTGCGACCGCGGCAGTGTCCGACGGCGAGCTCGAGAGCCGTGCCACCAGGAGCCGCACGGCCGACGGGTGCAGGTACGCGCCGGGATCGACCGCGACGATCAGTGGGGTCGTCACACGCGCGAGTCCGGCGTTACGGGCCGAGGCTCGATCGGAGGCCGGTTCGCACAGCACCTCGGTATCGAGCCCGAGGCGGAGCGCGGCGCGTCGGGCTTCGTTCGGCGTGTCATCGGTCGACCCACGGTCGACGACGATCACGCGCACTGACCCGTCGTAGTCCTGCGCGGCGAGATACGCCATGGTCGCGACCAGCGCAGTCCGTTCGTCGCGCACGGGAATCAGGACCGTGACCGGTGTCCCGGGTCGGACCACCTTCAACGCGGGCGGGTCGTCGAGCACGAGCGTGATCGCGATGAAGGCGGCGAGATACGCGGGGAGCCACACGACGGCCGCGAGCAGGACGACCGCGTACGGCCAGGAGACCAGCTCAGCCAGACTTTGCGCGAACGCGAGCGAGATGACGACGGCGACGCCGGTCCATCCGAGCGCGGCAACCTGTGCGACCACGAACTTCGACTGCACCGTGACGTAGCGGCGCGCCGACGGCAGCCCGACGAAGTCGGGCACGGGATGAAGGTGAGGCAGAGGGTACGCAGCGGAGCAGCGGACCTCACGCGACTCGGTGTCGGATCCCCCGCCCGGCCCGGGTGGAGGAGCCCCCATCGGGGGAGCTGTCGACGGGGACGGGGACGGGGGCGCGGGCGGAGCAGGAGGGTCGGCGACAGCAGCCATCGGAGTCGTATCGGCATCGGGGCGCCAAAGTTGATCGGCGGCCCTCTTTCCGGCCCTAGCCTCGGACCATGGCAACGCTGTTCACCCGGATCATCGAGGGCGAGATTCCCGGCACCTTCGTCTGGCGCGACCCCGAGTGCGTGGGCTTTCTCTCGATCAACCCGGTGCAGCCCGGCCACATGCTCGTGGTGCCCGTCGCCGAGATCGACCACTGGATCTCCCTCGAGCCCGAGCTCGCGTGTCATCTCACGGCGGTCGCCCAGACGATCGCCCGGGCTCAGCAGCACGTGTACAGCCCCCTGAAGGTCGGTCTGCTGATCGCGGGGCTCGAGGTGCCCCACGTCCACCTGCACGTCATCCCGATCATGCACGGTGAAGCCGACCTGCACCTCGATCGTGCGACCACTGCGTCACCCGACCAGCTCGAGGCCGAGGCCACGAAGCTGCGGGGCGCGCTCGCTGACGCCGGAGCCGACGGCGTCAGCTCCTGAGGTGTTCCGTCAGTCCTCGGGCGGCATGATCATCATCGGCGTCGCAGCCTTCACCCCGCCGCGCCTCGCGCGGAACATGCCGAAGAGCGTTCCCGACGCGAGCAGCAGCACGCTCACGACGAGGATCACCGTCGCGAGCACGTTGATCTGCGGCGGAAGCGCCCGCTGGCGCGCCCCGTAGATGTAGAGCGGGAAGGTCGTGTTCTCGGGGCTGGCGTTGAAGAGCGTGATGATGAAGTCGTCGAGGGAGAGCGCGAAGCTCAACATGGCCGCGGCCAGGATCCCCGGCAGCATCAGCGGGAACGTCACCTTCGTGAACACCCGGATCGGGCCGGCGCCGAGGTCCATCGCCGCGTCCTCGAGGCTCCAGTCGAAGCCGCGGAGCCGCGCCTTCACCGTGAGCGCGACGAAGCTCACGCAGAACATCACGTGGGCGATGATGATCGTGCCCTCGCCGAGCGTCTGCGGGACGGGTTGGGGATAGACCTGCAGGATGAACAAGCCGCCGAGCGACGCGCCGAGCACGATCTCCGGCGTCGTGAGGGGAAGGACGAGCAGCAGATTCACCGCGCCGCTCCCGCGGAACCGGTACCGGGTGAGCGCGAGAGCAACGAACGCACCGAAGATCACGGCGATCGTCGTCGCGATCGCCGCGATCTTCAGGCTGAAGAGGAACGCATCGACCAGCTCGGGGACCGCGAACGGGTCCTTCCAGTTGTCGAGCGTGAAGCTCTGCCAGACGAGGTTGAAGCGGCCCTTGGGCTGGTTGAAGCTGAACGCGACGATCACGAAGATCGGCAGGAACAGGAACAACAACCCGAACGCCGCGTAGACGTTCAGGAACATCGAGCCGAAGCGCCGGACCCAGGGCGGCGGGAACACGCGCTCCATGTCCGGAGCCTCGACTCCCTCCACGGTCCCGGTCGTGGCCGTCATCCGGTCAGGTCCTCGGTGCCGAGGAACCGCGCGTACACGAGCACCGCCGCCGTGATCACGATCATCAACATGATCGAGAGCGCTGCCGCGGTCGGGTAGTCGAGCTGCACGAGGAACTGGTTCTGGACGACGTTGCCGATCATGCGGGTGTTCGGGCTGCCCAGGAACTCGGCATTGATGAAGTCGCCCGACGCGGGGATGAACGTGAGGAGGCTGCCGGCGAACACGCCGGGCAGCGAGAGCGGCAGCACGACCTTCCAGAACGCTCGCGACGGTCGTGAGTAGAGATCCTTGGCCGCGTCCACGAGGCTGCGGTCGATCTTCTCGAGGCTCACGTAGATCGGGAGGACCATGAAGGGCAGGAAGTTGTAGGTGAGTCCGCCGATGACCGCGCCCGGCGTGGCGAGGAGGCCCTGGTTCGCGCCGAGCAGCCCGAGATCCCGGAGCAGCCCGATGAACACGCCTTCGTCGCCGAGGATCGTCTTCCAGGCGATCGTACGGATGAGGTACGTCGTGAAGAACGGGATCACGACGAGACCGAGCAGCAGGTTCTTGTAGCGACCGCCACGGAAGGCGATCACGTAGGCCAGCGGATATCCGATCGCGATGCAGAGTGCGGTAGCGATCCCGGCGTACACGAACGACCGCTGGAACTGCTCACCGAACTTTGAAAGCGCATCCGAGTAGTTCGCGAAGTCCCAGGAGAAGGTCAGATCCGACGGGAGGAAGCGGTTCGGCCGCTCGGAGAGCGAGGCCCGCACGAGCGTCAGCACCGGCACCAGGAAGAACAGCAGGAGCCAGATCACTCCCGGACTGAGCAACCCGTACGGGGCGAAGCGCCTGCGCTTCGCCCCGGCCTCGACGCCTCCCTTCACTTCGAAGTGGCCTTCATTACGAGCCGGTGATCTCGGCGAACCGCTGGTCGAACTTCTCCTCGTCCTTGGCGCTGAGCTCCTGGTTGAAGACCTTGAGCCGAGCCTGGACGTCCTCCGGCGGGAAGATGAGTGGGCTCTGAGCGAGGGCCGGATCGATCTTGGCGAGCTCCGTTTCGATCCCGTCGACCGGCGAGATGTACTGCAGCCAAGCTGCCAAGAAGGCGGCGTTTGCTTGGTCATAGAAGAAGTTCATCCACGCCGCGACCTGTGGCTCGCGCTTGGCGGACTTGATCCACACCATCGTGTCCGCCCAGCGCATGCCCCCCGCGTCCGGAATGACGAACCGCAGGTCTTCGTTGTCGAGCGTGAGCTGGGCGACGTCGCCCGACCAGCTGACACATGCGGCGAAGTTCCCGGCGACGAGATCGTCCTGGTAGTCGTTCCCGGTAAAGCGCCGAACCTGACCCGCGTCGACGGCCTTCTGGAGACGGTCGAGCGCCGGCTTGGCCTTCTTGTACGTCACCGTCGCCGGGTCGACGCCCTCACCGAGGCATGCAAGCCCAACCGTGTCGCGCATCTCGAGCAGCATGCCGATCTTGTTCTTGAACTTCTTGTCGTACAGGTCGCTGAAGCTCGTGAGCTCACGACCGGTGATCTTGATGTTGTACGCGATGCCGCTCATGCCGGTCTGCCACGGCAGCGTGAACTCGCCGCTCGGATCCCACGGCGGGTTCTGGAAACCAGGGCTCAAGTTCGCCGCGTTGGGGATGTTGTCGAACGGGAGCTTCTGCACGTAGCCGAGGTCGATCAGGCGCTTGGCCATCCAGCTCGTCGGAGCGGCGATGTCGAAGCCGGGGTACTGACCCTGGCTGAGCTGGCGCTGGTACTTCGCGAAGAACTCGTTGTTGTCGTTGAGCGTCTCCGAGTACTTCAACGAGGTGCCCGTCTCCGCCTCGAAGTCCTTCAGCAACTTCTTCTTCTCATCGATGTAGAGCGGCCAGTTCAGGACCGAGAGCTTCCCGCCCACGCCGTCGCCGAGACGCGACGCAACGGCGTTGCTCCCGGTCCCGAGGAGCGTGGCGCCGAGCGCCATGCCACCGACGACGGCACCGCCCCGTCCGATGAATTCGCGTCGGGTGATGCCGTTCGACGTTCGGGTGCGCCTGCGGGTGCTCATCGGGTGCTCCTCCTGGATTGGCTCATTGGAGAGATGGATTGGCTCATTGGAGAGACGGATTTACTCGCTCGAGAGATCGCTCGAGCTGGGTGGCTTCGAGCTCCTCGAGCTCGGTCTTCTTGCCGTGGGTCGTATCGAGCCCGGGCAACAGCCGGGATGCATCACCCTCCCAGGTGAGCCAGACCACGTCGTTCGGCCGGAGCATAGGGAGGTCGTCGTCGGGCCCGACGTGCGCGATGACGACCGTGCCATCGTCGCACGCCAGCTCGGCCCGGACGAGGGCTCCCTGGAAGGTGAGGTCGATGACCGTGGTGCGGACGCGCGGCACGTCGCCCGGGGGGGGCTCC
>JALHSW010000608.1 GCA_022865365.1 Acidimicrobiia bacterium
CGCCTCTCCACCGATGGTCGTCCGATGCGCGGCGTCGAAGTTCAGCTGCGTCATGACGACGGCAGCCTGGTCGGAGTCGGGGAACCGGGCGAGATCTGGAGCAAGGGTCCCGACTGCTTCATCGGGTACACCGACCCGGTCGCGACGAAGGCCGCATTCGACGACGACTGGTGGTTCGGGACGGGCGATGTCGGGGTGGCCGACGATCAGGGCTACATCACGATCGTCGATCGCAAGAAGGACATCATCATCCGCGGCGGCGAGAACGTGAGCGCGGCCGAGCTCGAGGAACTCCTCATGCGGATGCCGGGCATCGCCGAGGTTGCGGTGGTCGCAGCCCCCGATCCCCGTCTCGGCGAGCACGGCTGTGCGTTCGTGCGCATGCAGCCCGGCAGTGGCGACGCTCCCGACCTCGAGCAGATGCGCGAGCACCTCGCCGCAGGCGGACTCGCGAAGCAGAAGTGGCCCGAGGAGGTGCGCTCGATCGAAGAGTTCCCGCGGACCCCGTCGGGCAAGATCCAGAAGTTTGTCCTCCGCCAACGCCTCCGCGACAAGTAGGCCTCGCCCCGGCATCCTTGCCGATGCAGCTACTGGGGGAAGCCGGTCAGGCGCTCGACGAGCAGCGTGCGCTGAATCTGACCGGTGGCGGTGGTGCGGGGGAGCGCGTCGACGACGTCGACGCGTCGGGGCTGCTTGAACGGCGCGAGTCGCCCCTCGCAGTGAGCGCGGACCTCCTCGAGCGTCGGCAGGTTCGCGCCGTCAACGGGGACGATCACCGCGCACACGATCTCGCCCCACTCGGGATCGGGGAGCCCGATGACCGCCACTTCGGCGACGCCAGGGTGTTCACCGATCACGGCTTCGACCTCGCCGGGCGCGACGGTCTCGCCCCCGGTCCGCAGCACGTCGCGAGCGCGCCCGACGATCGAGAGATATCCCTCGTCGTCGAGCACACCGAGATCGCCGGTCCGGTACCAGAGCGGGCCGCCGGGCTCGAGCGGGGTGAGTGCCGCCGCAGTCTCCTCGGGCTGCTCGAAGTAGCCGTCCATGAGGAACTCGCTGCGCACGCACACCTCCCCGCCGCCGTCGAGGCGCACGTCGACCGTCACCGCGGCGCGACCGACCGACCCCGGCTTGCGAGCGAGGTCGTCGTCGCCGAGCAGGGTCGCGGGACCTGCTTCGGTCGAGCCGTAGTAGACGCGCGTCACGGTGCCGGGAAACGCCTCCTTGATCGCACCGAGCAGCTCTGGTGGAGTTGCCGACGTGCCCGTGTCGCACTCGCGCACGGCGGAGAGGTCGTAGTCCGATCGATCGTGCTCGAGGACGCGGCTCCACACCGCGGGGATGTTGTACAGGCGGGTCGCGTGCCGACGCTCCGCGGTCGAGAGCAGCGAGTGCGCGTCGGGTGTCTCGACGAGATGTACCGGGCATCGCTGCTGCCACGCGTTGAGCGTCATCGACCAGCCTGCCATGTGGAACAGCGGGAACATGCACACCGTGCCACCGGTGTGGTCGGTCAACAGGTTCGGGAAGGACCGCAGGAAGCTGGTTCGGTGCGACAGCACCACGCCCTTGGAGCGCCCCGTGCTCCCGCTCGTGAAGAAGATCACGTGCGTGTCGCGTTCTTCGAGCTGCGGCGCGACGATGTCGCCGGTGCTCGCGCCGTTGGCAGCGGCGAAGAGGTCGGCGTGCGCCACCGTCGGTACGTCCCATCCCTCGGAGAGCGCGACATGTGCGGTGTCGACGATGAGCAGTCGAGGCTTGGCGTAGCTGACGACCTCGGCTCCTTCGCCTTCGCCGAGCCGGGCGTTCACCGGCATGAAGATCGCGCCGAGCTTCGCCAGCGCCGCGAAGACCGTCATCGCGTCGAGGGTCGTCTCGCTCCACCATGCGACGCGATCCTGGTGTTCGACGCCGAGCCCCGCCAGCACGCGGACCAGCTGGTTGGCCCGCTGGTCGACCTGGGCGAAGGTGAGCTCGTCGTCGCCGAGTGTGGCCGCAAGATCGTCGGGGGCGACGAGTGCCGCGTGACGGATCACGTCGCCGATCAGCAGTCCCACGCCGCGCCCGTGCCCGTTCGCTCGTGCTACGCGTCGGCCGCGGGCGGCGGGGGCGGGGCCTTGGCGACGACCTCGAAGCCTGCGAAGAGCAGCACCGTGAAGCAAGCGATCGCGATGAAGTTCCACGCCGACGAACCGCGGTTCGCGACGTCGACCACGTTGGCACCCAGGCCGACGAGTGCTGCGATCACCATGATGAACCCGCGAGTACGTTGCTGCATGCGCGCACGCTAATCCGTCACCGAGGGGAGCCGCGACGATGGCCACGATCTATCACGACGACGACGCCGACCTGGCCGCGCTCGAAGGCTCGAAGGTGGCGGTGGTCGGCTACGGCAACCAGGGTCGTTCCTGGGCGTTGAACCTACGCGACTCCGGCTTCGACGTGCAGGTCTGCGTGCGCGCGGATGCGTCGCGCGACCAGGCCGTGGCCGACGGTTTCACGCCCGCGACCCTCGAGGATGCGAACGACGCCGACGTGGTCTGCGTACTCGTCCCCGATGATCTCATCCCGTCGCTGCCGCTGACCGGACGTGCCGACACGTTGATCATCGTCGCCAGCGGCTATGTGCTCGCGTTCGACCGATTCGCGCCCGACGGCGACATCGGGATGGTCGCCCCGCGCATGCTCGGTCCCGAGGTGCGCAGCTGCTACGAGGAGGGCATCGGCTTCATCACCGCGGTCGGCGTGCACCGCGACGTCACTGGCACCGCCCAGGCCCGCACGCTGGCGGTCGCGAAGGCGATCGGTGGGTTGCGTCAGGGAGCGATCGAGCTCAGCCCGCGCCAGGAAGCGATCCTCGATCTCGCCGAGGAGCAGGTGCGTGCACCGATCATGACGCAGCTGACGAGCACGTACATCCAGTGTCTGCTCGAGTACGACATCCCCCTCGAGGCGATCATCGTGGAGACGCTGCTGTCGGGGGAGATGGAGCGCACGATGCGCCTCGTGCGCGAGCATGGGTACGCCTACCAGTTCGGGTTCCACTCGCCGACGAGCCAGTACGGCCAGCTGACCCGCCGCGAAGCGTTCGCCGAGGTTGATCTCGGCACCCGGATGCGGGAGCTGCTCGACGACATCGCGTCGGGGCGCTTCGCCGATGAGTGGGACGCCGAGCGAGACGCCGGCTACCCGGTCCTCAACGAGCTCCGAGAGCGCCACGCCGGCCCGAAGGTCGCCGAGTTCGAGCGGGCCCTCCGCACCCAACTGGGGCAGGGCTCCCAGCAGCACTGAAGCCGACCTCAGGGACAGACTGTCGGGCAGGCCTCCGGGGCATACCGGGCGTACTGACACAAAGTGCTATCCGACAACAGTTGTCGATAAGGTGCTTCTCGTGACCCCCGTCGACCAGCTCACCGCCCGGTTCCGGGACCGGGGTCTGCGGGTGACCCCGCAGCGTCAGGCGATCTTCCGCCTCCTGCACGGCAACGCCTCGCACCCGACGGTCGAGTCGCTCTACGAGTCGGCCCGCACCGAGATGCCCACCATCTCGCGCAAGACCGTGTACCAGACCGTGCACGACCTCGAGTCGATGGGCGAGGTGTCGCTGCTCGACCTCGGCACCGGGAGCGTCCGCGTCGACCCGAACGTCGACGACCCGCACCACCACCTCATCTGCGTGCGGTGCGGCAAGATCCGCGACGTGATGGTCGACGTCGGTTCCATCACCCTGCCCTCGCGCTCCCGCCGGGGCTTCACCGTCGCCGACGTCGAGGTGCAGTTCCGCGGCACGTGCGACGATTGCGCCGCGCAAGCGTCGACCCCGATCGCGTAAACCAGTCCTGTAAGTCCGAAGAGCATCAAGGAGCAACGCATGCCCGACCTCAAGGGAAGTAAGACCGAGGAGAACCTCAAGGAGGCGTTCGCAGGCGAGAGCCAGGCGAACCGTCGGTACCTCTACTTCGCGCAGAAGGCCGACGTCGAGGGCTACCCCGACGTCGCGGCGCTGTTCCGCTCGGTCGCCGAAGGTGAGACCGGCCACGCGTTCGGCCACTTCGACTTCCTCGCGGAGGTCGGAGACCCGGTGACCGGCGTTGCCGTCGGCCCGACGAGCGACAACCTGACCTCGGCCATCACCGGCGAGACCTACGAGTACACCGAGATGTACCCCGGCTTCGCCAAGACGGCACGCGACGAGAAGTTCGACGAGATCGCGGAATGGCTCGAGACGCTCGCGCGCGCCGAGAAGAGCCACGCCGGCCGCTTCACCCAGGGTCGCGACTCGCTCTCCTAGTCGAGCGGTCCTCGCACTCGAGCGGTCCTCGCAGTCGAACGGCCCCGGGGCGTCGTCCCGGGGCCGTCCTCCGCTCGTTTCTTCGGCTCGACGGCGCGCGTTTGGAAAGGTGTGGCGGTGACCACCACGGAGCATCTCTACGACCCGCTCGGGCCCGAGTACTGGGAGGAGGGCGATGTCCGCTCGGAGCGTGACCGCACGTTCCAGGTGTGCTCCGACTGCCGCATCTGTGTGCGGTACTGCCCGTCCTTCAAGGATCTGTTCCGCTTCATCGACGAGCGCGACGACGGCGCGCACGACGTGAAGTTCCTCTCCGACGCGCAGCATCGCCAGGTCGTCGACGAGTGCTACCAGTGCAAGCTCTGCTACATCGTGTGCCCGTACACGCCCCAGCAGGGCCAGGAGTGGAAGATCGACTTCCCGCGCCTGATGCTCCGGTCGCTCGCGATCCAGGGCAAGCGTGGGGACATTCAGAAGGGCGCGCGGCTGCTCGCGCGCACTGATCTGCAGGGCAAGGTCGCGACCAACATGTCGGGCATCGTGAACCGCACCAACGACGTGAAGTTCGTGCGGACCATGATGGAGAAGACGACCGGCATCGCGCGCGACCGGCTCCTCCCCACGTTCGCGAAGGTCCGCTTCACGAAGTGGTTCCGCAAGGAGCGCCGTTCATCCCTGCGCCCCGACGACCCCGGCCCACACGTCGCGCTGTTCCCGACGTGCCTCGTCGAGTACCAGGACCCCGAGATCGGCAAGGCCGCGGTCGAGGTGTGCGAGCACAACGGCATCAGGTGCGAGCTGCCCGAAGGGCAGGTGTGCTGCGGCATGCCGTGGCTCGACGCCGGCGACGTCACGAAGTTCGAGGAGCACGCCAGGAAGAACGTGGCTGTGCTTGCGACCGCGGTGAAGGGCGGCGCCGACGTGATCGTGCCCCAACCCACGTGCGCGTACGTTCTCAAGCAGGAGTACCCCGACTTCCTCGGAACCGACGACGCGAGGCTGGTGGCCGAGCACACCTTCGACGTGGCCGAGTACCTGATGGCCCGCCACAAGGAAGAGACGCTCGACGTCGCGTTCACCGGGCCGACCTACGAGACGATCACCTGGCAGGCGGCGTGTCACTACCGCGCCCAGCAGATCGGCCCGAAGAGCAAGCAGCTCATGGAGCTCACCGGCGCCAAGGTCACGATGGTCGAGCGGTGCTCGGCCATCGACGGCACCTGGGGACTGCGGGCCGAGAACGCCGAGATGGCCCGCAGGATCGCGAAGCCGTTGATGGAGGCGGTGGGCAAGGCCGAGACCGACTTGGTGGCTGGTGACTGTCAGTTGTCCAACACTGCGATTCGCGAGGCGACCGGCAAGGTGCCCGTCCATCCGATCCAGGTTCTCGCGCGCGCCTACGGTCTCGGCGGCGGTACCAAGCAGCCGGAGAAGCAGGCGGAGCAGGGAAAGAAGGGGGAGTAGTGCGCAAGCTCACGAACGCCGACATCAAGGATCTGCGCGAGTACGAGCGCGAGCGCGACGCGTTCCGCGCCGAGATCATCACGATGAAGAAGAAGCGCCGCATCGCGCTCGGCGACATGATGACGATCGTGTTCGAGAATGCCGCGACGATGCGCTTCCAGATCCAGGAGATGGCTCACGCCGAGCGGATGCTGCGTGACGAGCAGATCGCGCACGAGCTCGAGACCTACAACGAGCTGGTCCCCGACGACGGCGAGCTGTCGGCGACGTTGTTCATCGAGATCAACGACCCCGAGGCGCTGCGATACTGGCTGCCCCGCCTGGTGGGCATCGAGGAGCACATCAAGATCGTGGTTGTCGATGCCGTGGTACCGGCAGCAGAGCTCAACGCCGAGCGTCTCACGCGTGAGGACATGACCTCCACGGTGCACTACCTGAAGTTCGCGTTCACGCCGGAGCAGGTCCGCTCCTTCGCCGACGGTCCGGTGCGCCTGCTCATCGACCATCCCGAGTACCCCGTCGACGTCACCCTCGACGAGGTGCAGCGCGACGAGCTCGTCGGTGACTTCGCGGCCTGACCGGGACTCGCTGGTGCACATCCCCGTCCTGCGCCTCGATCCCGACCTCGCGCTCCCCGCGCAGCAACACCCCCACGACGCCGGCTACGACCTCCACGCTCGCGAGGACGCGACGCTCGGCGCCGGAGGAGGGCGTGCGCTCGTGCCGACCGGCATCGCGATCGCGATCCCACCCGGGTGCGCCGGTCTGGTGCTCCCCCGCTCGGGGCTGGCGTTCCGGCACGGGGTGACGTGCCTGACCGCGCCGGGCCTCATCGACCCGCACTCCCGGGGCGAGCTGAAGGTGCTGCTCGTGAACACCGACCCGACGACCGACTACACGGTGCACCGAGGCGACAGGATCGCC
>JALHSW010000609.1 GCA_022865365.1 Acidimicrobiia bacterium
GCCCACTCCGCGTCGGTCGCGGGGGTGGCGACCTCGACGACTCCTTTGAGCTGATCCCACGAGAGCGCACCCGACCCGGCGGCTTGGGCGATCGCGGGCATCGTCTCGAGCGCGCGGGCGACCTCGAGCTCGTCGCGCCGCGCCCGATGGGTCAGCCCCGGCTCGGGCTCACGGGCGATGCACCGCTCGTCGAGCACCCGGGTGACCGCCAGCTCCTCGACCCGGAGGCACCGCTGCTCACGCACCAGCCCGGCCCGCCGTGCCCGGAGCCGCTCCACGCTGTGGGTCCGCAGCTCGTCGAGCAGCTCCGCGTAGCCGAACGCCTGCCCCGATTCCGTCTCGAACGTATGTTCGCTCATGTCCATGAGGACACGATGCCACCCCCGTGTGACAGTTACCCGGCCCGCCGGAAAGCCGGCTCGTCGGACTGCACCGCTTTACCGGCTCGCGTCCCCTCGGTACCCTGGCTTCCGGCGAGTCAGCCTCCGAAAGGGGCGCAGCCGTGGGCGACGAGAAGGCTGAAGCCAAGCCGGCGAACGACGGGCCCAAGCCGGGCAAGGACGGCGCCAAGCCAGACGCGAAGCCGGCTGAGCCGCCGCCTTGGCTGCCGCTCCCGAAGGACTTCCGCGACTTCCTGGAGTGCACGAGCGACAGCGTGAAGCTGGCTGGAGCCGGCATCGACACCAGCGTCAAGGGGGTGACCACTGGCTTCGCCGATTACGGCGAGAAGGACCCCAAGAAGAAGAAGGGCCACTTCAAGGTCACGTTCACAGGTTTGAAGGACAAGATGTCCCTCAACGTCCCCGATCCTCTCGAGCTCGACGCGTCGGTTGACAAGGAAGGCAAGTTCCACATCCACGTGCGTGACCGCACGGATCTCCCGCAGCCGATCAAGGACGGGATCCGCGACTTCGTGCACGCGGTGAACCGGTTCATCGCCGGCAAAGGCAAGAAGCTCGGCGCGCCGGAGACGAAGGACGGCAAGCTGCAGCTCGAGAAGATCGCGGTGACATCGGCGCTGCTCGAGAAGGAGTCAGGCGGTGGGTTCCTGGCGAATCTCTCGACCGGAGAGAAGGTGGCCGGCGCCGTCGCGGTCGTGGCCCTGGTGATCGGCGCGGTCGTCCTGATCGGGGCCGGCGACTCGACCACCACCGAGACGAAGCAGGTCGCGGAGGGTGGCGCGCCCGTGCCGGTGAGCGAGCAGCCGTCCGATAACGCGCAGAACGAGAAGAACGGGTTTCCGACCGGTGTGAGTGTCACCGGTGTCACGTGCGCGTCCGACCCGACGGGTGACTGGAACGTGTTCAACCGCAAGAAGCCGGGCCGTCATGACCCGTACGTGGACATCAGTCGTGTCTGTGCGGGTCGCATCGACCCTTCAGGCCCTGGCGCCGACACGCAGAACGTGCTCGACCGGCTCGAAGCGCAGTTCGCGTGCGGTGCGGGCGAGGACTCGTTGGTCGTGTGCTCGCCGGAGACTCCCCCGATCCCCGCGGAACCGATGTTCGTGGCCTCGGCGCGACTGAACGGTGACTTCCCCCTTATCAACAAGCCGGGTGAGCAGGGGCGCCTCTCGCTGTTCATCGACGCCGGTGGCGACCCGAGCACCAAGGCCGAGGCGAGCGAGACGTCGCCGAACCTCGCGCTCGCTGGCACCAACGTCTTCCGCGAGGTCATCATCGGAAACCCGGGCCTGGCGCCCGGGCAGCCCGACCCGCCGAGCGTCCTGCTGAACGCGGTGGACCGTAGACAGGTCGACGAGTTCATCGAATCGGCGGTGCGAATCTGGTTGCGCAATGGCTTCGTCACGTGGGAGCTCCCGGAGCCGGAGATCGGCCCCGATGTCGGAGGGTTCCGCTTCGCCACGACCTGGGGGAGCTCGACGGCGGGTGGCGATGCCGCGCTCAACAACGCCGACGTCGCACCCGGCGGTGTGAACGCGCCTTTCGGACTCCTCATGCCTGACGCTTCGCCGGTGCCCGAGCCTGGGTCGACAGCCGAGCCGCAGCCGGTCACGACGACCGAGAAGACCGACGGCCGGCCGCTCCTCCCGATCGGGGCCCTCGCCCTCGCCGTGGCGGTCATCGGTGGTCTGCTCGTCGTCGACGAGCGCCGCACGCGCCAGGCCGGTCTGGTCGGTGATTACCTTGACAGCGACCAAGGAATGGGTCCCGAAGACAACGACGATGACGGGGACGACCGAGGCGGCAACGAAGATCCCGTTTACGGGGCGCCGGACGGCGGCGCGGCTCCCATCTTCCACGACGGCCCCGTGGTCGAACCGGACCCCGAACACGACCCGGAGAAGCCCGAGCTCGCACCGTCGCACGATCTGAGCCCGAAGCCGTATCGGCCACCCCCGGAGGTCTTGTGATGGCCATGGCCGGCGCGGTCCGGGCGCGGCCCGGTGACGAGTCATGACGGGCGCGACCCGGTACCGGTGGGGTCTCGGTCTCCTGATCGGTGGCCTCGGCGTCGCCTTCCTGAGCGTGGCGGCGTACGCGCTCGGGGTCGGCGAGACGACCACCACCCGCACCAGCACCGAGCAGGCCGGGTCGTCGTCCGGGTCGTCGTCCGAATCGTCGTCCGAATCGTCGTCTCCGGAGACGCCCGAGCAGTTCCTCGCGGCCCTCCAGCGCGCCCAGCGAGCGGGCGACGCCGGGTTTCTCCTCGCGCACCTGCATCCCGCGGTGGTCGAGCGCTACGGGCAGGATGCGTGCCGGGCGTTCGTCTCCGAACCGGCCGATCCGACGTCGACGTTCGCCGTCGTGAAGGTCGACCACACCGGACCGTGGGACTACA
>JALHSW010000610.1 GCA_022865365.1 Acidimicrobiia bacterium
TGACGCGACGCATCCGCGCCCGACGCTCCTGCGACGACGCCTCGTCGCGACCCGCGCGCAACCGCTCGGTCGGCCAGGTCCTCAGCTCATCCAACTCGGCGCTGAACATGCCCCCACCATGACAGGGGGGTACGACACTCACCCCCGTTCCGAGGCACGTCCCCGAAGATCTCTTGAACATCTCTCGTGCCGCAGACGCGTCACGTCCCACGTGCCCCGCGGAGCACCCCCTCCCTGACCCACGACCCCGATGTGACCTTGGGAGTGATCACTCCTAAGATTGGGGCATGGACGTCCGGGCGATCCAGGAGACCGAACTTCGGGGTGCCGATCTTCGGGTAGAGGATCTGGCCCGGGCCGCCGGCCTCACGGTCGACACGATCCGCTTCTACCAGAAGCGCCGGCTCCTGCCCCCGCCCCGCCGGGAAGGCCGAATCGCCTGGTACGGCGACGATCACGTGGCCCGGCTCGGCCGGATCCGTGAGTTGCAGAGCCAGGGCCTGTCCCTTGCGCTGATCCGTCGTCTCCTCGACGGTGAGCTCGACGCGGCCGATGCGCCGCTCGCGGCAGCCGTTGCCGACGAGACCGGCAGCGAGCTGCACACGCTCACCCAGCTCGCACGTCGCGCCGACGTCCCAGAAGCCCTCCTCGAGCTCGTCGTCGAGGAGGGGCTCCTCGTCCCGCAGCACCGTGACGGTGTCGACGGGTACTCGGCGGCCGACGCCGAGCTCGTCGCCGGTGGGCTCCGGCTCCTCGGAGCGGGGCTCCCGCTTCCCGAGCTGCTCTCGCTGGCCCGTCGCCATCACGAGATGACGCGCGCGATCGCCGAGGACGCGGTCGCCATGTTCGACGAGCACGTCCGCGAGCCGCTGCGCGAGGCGTCGATGAACGACGAGGAGCGCGCCGACGCGCTCGTCGACGCGTTCCGCACGCTCCTCCCCACGGTCACAGCCCTCGTCGCACACCACTTCCGCGGCGTGCTGCTCGAAGTCGCCCGCGAGCACCTCGAGTCCGTCGGCGAACCCGCTGAGCTGATCGCCGCGGCAGCGGAGCCGGGATGGGAACGAGTCGAGCCCCGATGAGCACGTCGCCTCCTGCGCCCACGCCCGTCCCGACTCCGGTGCTCGGGCCCGACGGCGCTCTCCCCCAGGGCGACACCAAGCGTTTCGCGGTCGAAGCGATGTTCGACCGCGTCGCACCGGGCTACGACCGCATGAACCGCATCATCTCGCTCGGCCTCGACCGGCGCTGGCGACGCAAGGCCGTCGCCGCGCTCGCCGTGACCCCCGGTACCCGGGTACTCGACCTCGCGTGCGGCACCGGCGACTTCAGCCGAGATCTCGCGGCGGCCGGTCACCGGCCCGTCGGCGCCGACTTCTCGGCGGGCATGCTCGCCGCGGCTCACACGGGGACGCCACTCGTGCGTGCCGACGCGGCTGCGCTCCCGCTCACCGACTCGGCGTTCGACGCGATCGTGTGCGGGTTCGCGCTGCGGAACTTCGTCGATCTCGACACGGTGTTCGGAGAGTGCGCGCGCGTGCTTCGCCCGGGTGGTCGCATCGCCGCGCTCGACGCCGCCGTGCCCGACCGGGCGCTGCTCCGGGCCGGGAACGCGGTCTGGTTCCGAGGCGCCGTCCCACTGCTCGGCCGGTTGCTGTCGCGCGATCCCGACGCCTACCGCTACCTGCCCGCCTCGACCGCGTACCTCCCGCCTGCCGCGGAGCTGGTCGGCCTGCTCGCGTCGGCCGGGTTCGTCGACACTCGCCACCGCACGATGACCGGCGGTTCCGTGCAGCTCCTCACCGGGACGATGGCATGACGACCGCGCCGGTCCTCCGGGAGCACGTTCGGGCCGTCACGCGCGCCGCAGACGTCCCTGTCGACCTCCTCGACGCGCTCGGACCTGACGGGTTCGCGTGGCTGCACGACGGTTGCGGCTTCGTGACCACCGGTGTCGCGGCTCGCGTGGCCCCTGGCGACGCGGCTGCGCTGCTCGGCTCGATCGAGCACGACGACGCGCTCGATCGCCCGGGCACCGGCCCTCTCGCCGTGGGCGCACTCCCCTTCTCCCCCGACGCCTCGGCCGAGCTCCTCGTCCCGGCTCGCATCGTCGGGCGCGATCGTGACGGCCGCGGTTGGGTCACCGAGCTCGGCCCACGGCTCCATGTGCCTCCGCCGCCGGCCGAGCCGCCCGATGCGTTCACGGTGCGAGAGCTCACGTCGCGCGAGCACTGGCACGAGGCGGTCGAGACCGCGCTCGGCGCGATCGCCCGGGGCGAGCTCGAGAAGGTGGTCCTCGCCCGACGCGTCGAGATCGAGGCCGACCGCCCGTTCGACCAGCGCACGGTGCTGGCTCGGCTGCGCTCGCAGCAGCCCGGATGCTTCGTGTACACGGGCGATGGCATCGTGGGCGCGAGCCCAGAGCTGCTCGTCCGCCGCCAGGACCGCGCGGTCGAGTCGATCCCGATGGCCGGTACGGCCACGGCCAGCGACGCCGCGGCGATCGCGGCGCTGCGGGCCTCGGCCAAGGACGCACGCGAGCACCGACCCGTCGTGGACGCGATCGTCGCGGTCCTGGAGCCGCTCTGCGAGCACCTCGACGCCGTCCCCGAACCCGAGGTCGCGGTGTTCGCGACGATCGCCCATCTCGTGACGCCGATCCGGGGTGTGCTCCGGCCGCCCGCGCCCGACGCACTGGCCCTCGCGTTGGCGATGCACCCGACCCCGGCTGTCGGCGGCGCGCCACGCCCGACCGCCCTCGAGGCGATCGCACGGCTCGAGGGCCATCCCCGTGGCCGGTACGCCGGCCCGGTGGGGTGGCTCGACGCACGGGGTGACGGAGAGTGGGCCGTCGCACTGCGAGGAGCCACCATCGAGGGGGCCCGAGCCCTGCTCCTCGCGGGCGCGGGCATCGTCGCCGGCTCCGATCCCGATGCCGAGTGGCGCGAGACCGAGGCGAAGCTCGAGCCGATGGTGCGCGCGCTCGTCCGCCCCTGACCGCCCTGACGTAGCTGTCACACCCCTGCGGAATACTCCGCACATGGCTTCCTGTCTGTACTGCAACCAAGAGATGCGCCTCGCGTCGTCCTGCGCCGTCGAGGTGCTCCACCGTTCCGGCGTGGCGTTCCCACTTCCGGCTTTCGGCGCCGAGGTGCGACATCCACCACCCGGGGTGCGACATGGCCGAATGTCCACGCTGTGGCGATCAGCTGTTCGCGTGCGACTGCCGCTTCGACGAGGACGGCGACGACATCGAAGAACCCGGTTCGTTCGCCCGATGGAACTGAA
>JALHSW010000611.1 GCA_022865365.1 Acidimicrobiia bacterium
GCACGAAACCACGCACCACCCCGACCGCGTCGCGCAACGAGGCGAAGCCCACACCACTGCTGATGCCGTTCCTGTGCTGCGACGCTCGAGGCGAACTGATCGTGGACACGTGCACTCCCGTCGGACGGGCTCACCCCGCGCTGAGCGGCAGCAAGCGACACGAACGGCGGAAGGGAGGAGAGAGGGGCTTCCACGACCCCGGCCACCAACCACCCCCTACACGAACATACGTTCGCTGTCAAGTCGCCCGAGACGAGAACCGCGAGGGCGTGCGGTCATCGGATCAGGCGACGGCGGTGCCGGGCGGGACCGGGCACACGCCGGAGATCGCACGTCTGCCTTCGATGTGGGTGCCATGCTCCTGGTGTGCACGACGCACCGCTCCCACGCGTCACGCCGTCACTCCTGCGGGACGCGCCCGAGATGTGCCCGCGCCGGATCGCCCTCGATTTCGCCGATGAGGGTGGCGCCCACGACGACGTGAGCCGGGCCCGGCTGCGGAGCCCGTTCCTCGACGCCGCGCGTGCCGCTCACGGCGATGGCGGCCAGATGCGGCGGGATGCGTTCCGAGTCCCGGTGGACCTCGAGCCGGAGGAGCAGGCGGTCTTCGCACACGCGGCGCGCTGGTACGCGCAGCTCTACGGCGATCGCGAGGTCACGACCTACCTCCACGACTGCGATCGGCCGACCGAACGCCGCGGGGTGCGCGTCGGCGGCTGGGTCGACCTCACGGTGGTGGGCGCCGACGGCACCTTGGAGCTGCGTCAGCTCGACCTGTGGCGGAGCCGGGCGCCGCGCGACGACCCGCTCGAGCTGGTCTCGGTATGGCTCGCCGTCCTGCGCCTGCGACCGTGGGTCGGAGACGGCGACCTGCTGGTGTCGTGGGCCGACCTGGTCGGTGGCGCGCGACACGAGCGCATCGTCGACCTGGGCGCGGAGCTCGAGACGCTGCGCGCCCGCTACGACGAGCACCTCGAGACGCTGCGTGCCCGTGCCGACGCCGGCGACCCCCGGCCCGGCTCCGGATGCGCGCAGTGTCGCCACGTCGGCAAATGTCCGGCCCACCCCGGGGCGGTCCGCTTGAGCGGGCGCCGCGGCGACCTCCGCCCCGGGATCCTGCGCCTGAGCCCAACGTCGCTCGAGACCTGGCGGCGGTGCCGGCGCGCGTGGCACGACCAGTACCTGCTCACGGTGCCGGCGAGCGATGAGGGCGGTTCGCCCGACCACGGGCTGCTCGTCCACGCTGTCCTCCGGTTCCTCCACGACCACGGTTCGTGCCACGACGACGCCCACGTCGCCGACGTGCTCGAAGCCCACAGCGGCTCACCGCGGCTTCGCGACGAGGTTCTCCGGCACGCCGATCGCTGCCCGACGCCGGCCGAGGCGCTCGGCCACGAGATCGACGTCGCGCGCTTCGCGCCCGCGACCCCGGCCACGTACTCGTTCCTGGCAACCGCGCGGCTCGATGCGGTGTGGATCCACGACGGGATCCTCGACGCACGGGACTACAAGACGGGTGCGGTGCTGACACCGCGTGTGGCCGACGACCCGCGCGCGTGGGTCCAGCTGTGGGTCCTCGCGCCGATCGCACGCGAACGCGGCCTCGGGCTGCGGCTCCGCTACGAGCACCTCTCGGCCGACATCGCCGAGGACCCGGATCCGTGGGAGCCCGACGGCGAGGAGCTCCTCGCCGTCGAAGCGCGTCTGCGCGCCGAGATCGTCGCGATGCGCGACGCCGACGGCTGGGCCGGGGTCGCCGATCCCGAGGTGTGCAAGTACTGCCGCTACCGATCGATCTGCCCCGACAGCACGATGCCCGGTGAGCCCCAGTGGCCCGCCGTCGCCGAGGCCTGACGTGGCGCCCTCACCACGCACTCCGGTGATCGTCGGGGTCGGGCAGACCCAGCAGCACAGCGACGACCTCACGACAGTCCGCGAGCCCATCGATCTGCTCGCCGATGCCGCACGCGCGGCCGACCGCGATGCCGGTGCGACCCGATCCGTCATCGACGCGCTCGACACCATCGCGGTCGTGCAGATGGTCTCGTGGAACTACCCCGACCCCGGTTCACTTCTCGGTCGCCGACTCGGCGCCGACGGCGTCCGGCGGACGGTGACGACGACGACCGGTGGCAACAGCCCGCAGCTGCTCGTCAACACGTTGGCGGCCGAGATCACCGCCGGCCGTTGCGACGCAGTGCTCATCGGAGGCGCCGAGTGCGTGCACAGCCGGTGGAGAGCACGGCGTGAGCCCAAGGTGTGGTTCGACTGGACCGAGGACGACGCGCCGCCGTGCGCCGAGGTGATCGGCGACGACCGCCCCGGCTCGAGCGACTACGAGAACGCGAACGCGGCCAACGCGCCGACCACGGTGTATCCGCTCTTCGAGACCGCGCTGCGCCATGCTGCGGGCCGCGACGTCGAATCCCACCAGCGGTACGTGAGCGAGCTGTGGTCGACGTTCGCCGCAGTCGCGGCCGAGAACCCCGCGGCCTGGTCACGCGACGCGTGGTCGCCGGAGGAGATCCGCACCGTGGCCCCCGACAACCGGATGGTGACGTTCCCGTATACGAAGCGGATGTGCGCCAACATCGACGTCGATCAAGCCGCGGCGATCATCCTGTGCGCCTACGAGACCGCCGTCGATCTCGGAGTTCCGGACGACCGGATGGTCTTCCCCCTCGCCGGCGCCGACGCGCACGACCACTACTTCTTCACCGAGCGCGACCGCCTCGATCGCTCCCCCGCAGTGCGGGCCGCCTCGTTCGCCGCACTGGACGCGGCCGGGATCGGCCTCGACGATGTCGCCCGCTTCGACCTCTACTCGTGCTTCCCGTCCGCGGTGCAGATCACCATGGGCTCACTCGGGCTCGTCGGCCCCGCCGGCGGCGACGCCCGACCGCTCACCGTGACCGGCGGGCTCGGCTTCGCGGGCGGACCTGCGAACAACTACCCGAC
>JALHSW010000612.1 GCA_022865365.1 Acidimicrobiia bacterium
CCACACGCGACCGCAGCCACGACGCCAGCGGCGACTCGCCGGTGGCGAGATACCGGCCAATGAGGCGCTCGAGCAGATCGGGGGCAGGCCCGGGATCGAGCGACGCGATGCCCCTCCCCCGCACTCCTCGGTACGGAGGATCGTCGCCCGCGATCTCGAAGGCACACCGGGGTTCCTTGCGCAGGCGCGTCGCGACTATCGAGTCCGTCTGGGTGCAGCACCACAACGCCGAGTCGTCGAAGAGGAACCACAGGGACTGCACCAGCGGCCACTCCGATCCCTGCGTTGCGAGCCGCATGGGGATGCCGGCCGAATGGAGGAACCCCTCGATGTCGGGGAGACCCCAGGTTCCCGAGCGGATCTCGACGGCTGGCGACTGCTCCACGCGCTCATCCTGGCACGGCCGGGCTACGAGGGAACCCTCCAGCCATGCTCACCGTGCATCATCACGTCGGCTTCGGCGGGGCCCCAGCTCCCTGCGGGATACATCTCGAGCGGCACCGCATCGGAGGCGAACGCTTCGAGCAGCGGCGTCACGATCCGCCAGGAGTGCTCGACCTCGTCCGATCGGATGAACAGCGTGGAATCGCCGAGGAGCGCGTCGAGCAGCACCCGCTCGTACGGTTCGGGCGACTGCTCCGTGAACGAGTCCTCGTAGGAGAAGTCGAGCTTCACGGTCTTCACCCGAAATGGCGAGCCGGGAACCTTGGCGCCGAACGTGACCTCGATGCCCTCATCAGGCTGGATCCGAAGCACGGTCGCGTTCGGTTCGATCGACCCGACGGCACTGGGCGGAAGGGGCAGGAACGGCACCTGCTTGTAGCGAATCGCGACCTCGGTCACGCGCCGCTCGAGCCGTTTCCCGGTCCGGATGTAGAACGGCACGCCTTCCCAGCGCCAATTGTCGATCTCGAGTCGCAGGGCGACGAACGTCTCCGTCGTGCTGTCACGCGCGACACCTTGCTCGTCGCGATACGAGCGCACGCCGTGCATGTCGATATCTCCGGCGACGTACTGCCCGCGGACGACGGATCCCTCGGCGCCGAGCGGACGGACCGAGCGAAGCAACTTGACTTTCTCGTCGCGAATCGCGTCGGCCTCGAAGCTGACCGGCGCCTCCATCGCAGTGAGCGCCAGTACCTGGAGCAGGTGGTTCTGCACGATGTCGCGGAGCGCGCCGGCTTGCTCGAAGAACGCGCCGCGATGCTCGACACCGAGGGATTCGGCGACGGTGATCTCGACGTGATCCACATACCGACGGTTCCACAAGGGTTCGAAGATCGCGTTGGCGAAACGCATCGCGAGGATGTTCTGCACGGTCTCCTTGGCGAGATAGTGATCGATCCGGAAGACCTGGTGCTCGCGGAAGACGGCGTGGAGCGAAGCGTCCAGCGCCTGCGCGCTGGGAAGGTCGTGTCCGAAGGGCTTCTCGATGACGATGCGCCGAAACGTGCCGCTCGGCTCCTCGGCGAGGCCCGCGGCCCCGAGACCGGTGGCGACGGTCCCGACCAGGGCGGGGACGGTCGAGAGGTAGAAGAGCCGGTTCCCGGCAGTTTCGAGTCCCGAATCACACGACTCGAGCATCGTTGCAAGCGCGGCGAACGTGCCGGGATCGTCGAATGACCCGGCCACATACCGAAAGGCAACACCTCGATCGGCGAGCCCTGGCATGAGCGCCGCGAACTCGTCGTCGCTCATCGGCGTGCGTGCCACACCGACCACGACGAGACGCCGCGGGAGTTGCCCCCGGTCTGCGAGTGCGCTGAGCGCCGGGTACAGCTTGCGCTTGGCCAGGTC
>JALHSW010000613.1 GCA_022865365.1 Acidimicrobiia bacterium
ACCGCGACTGCGCTGCTGCGCGAGATCGGCACTACCACGGCGGAGGGTCAGACCTTCGACATCGACGCACGCCTTCGGCCCGAGGGGAACCAGGGTCCCCTCGCTCGATCGCTCGACGGGTACCGCCAGTACTACGAGCGTTGGGTCCAGATCTGGGAGCTGCAGTCACTCCTGCGGGCGCGGCCGATCGCCGGTGACGCCGCACTCGGCGCGCGCTTCATCGACCTGGTCGAGCCGTTCGTCTACCGCGATCCGTTCCCTCCGAACGACGCGCGCGAGATCCGCCGCATCAAGGCCCGCGTCGAGCGAGAGCGGATCCCTCCGGGCGAAGACCCGGAGTTCCATCTCAAGCTCGGGAAGGGTGGGCTCACCGACATCGAGTTCACGGTGCAGCTGCTCCAGCTCGAGCACGGCGCAGCCCACCCGGAGGTGCGAGAGCCGTCGACCACGGGCGCGTTGCACCTTCTCGCGTCACTAGGGATCCTGGAGTCGGACGACGCGGCGGTGCTGCTCGAGTCCTACCGGTTCTGCGAACGGGCTCGCAACGCCCGCTACCTCGTGACGGGCAAGACCGGTGACGCGTTGCCCGCCGGGGCCGACGGCCTCCGTCTGGGGCGCCTGCTGGGCTACGTGCACCGCCCCGAAGCCCAGGTCCGCGACGAGTTCCGGCGCGTGACGCGACGCGCCCGCAAGGTGGTCGATCGCATCTTCTACGAGCGCGAGCCGTGACGATCTCGGCCTAGATGTCGTAGTACAGGTAGAACTCCCACGGGTGCGGGCGCAGCCGCACCGCGTCGATCTCGTTCTCCCGCTTGTACGCAACCCACGTGTCGATCACGTCGGGCGTGAAGACGCCCCCGGCGAGCAGGAAGTCGTGGTCGGCCTCCAGCGCGTCGAGCACGGCGTCGAGCGAGCCCGGGACCTGCGGGACCTGCGCCAGCTCCTCGGGCGGAAGGTCGTACAGGTCTCGGTCGACCGGCGTGGGCGGCTCGGTCTTGTTCTGGATGCCGTCGAGCCCGGCCATGAGCAACGCCGCGAACGCGAGGTACGGGTTGCACGACGGGTCGGGGCAACGGAACTCGATCCGCTTGGCCTTGGGGCTCTTCGAGTACAGCGGGATCCGCACCGATGCCGACCGGTTGCGCTGGCTGTACACCAGGTTCACCGGCGCCTCGTAACCCGGGACGAGCCGCTTGTACGAGTTCGTCGTCGGGTTCGTGAACGCGAGCAGCGCCGGCGCGTGCGTGAGCAGCCCGCCGATGTACCAGCGCGCCATGTCGGAGAGGCCCGCGTAGCCCTTCTCGTCGAAGAAGAGCGGCTCGCCACCCTTCCAGAGCGACTGGTGCACGTGCATCCCGGACCCGTTGTCCTGGAACAGAGGCTTGGGCATGAACGTGGCCGACTTCCCCCGCTGCCACGCCACGTTCTTCACCACGTACTTGTAGAGCATGAGCTTGTCGGCCATCGTCAACAGCGTGTCGAAGCGCATGTCGATCTCGGCCTGACCCGCGGTCCCCACCTCATGGTGCTGCACCTCGATCTCGATACCGACCAGCTCGAGCATCTTGACCATCTCGGACCGCAGGTCCTGTTGCTGGTCCATCGGCGGGACGGGGAAGTATCCCTCCTTGTACCGCGGCTTGTACCCGAGGTTGGGTGAACCGTCGAGCTCGTACTCGCGCCCCGAGTTCCACACGCCCTCGGCCGAGTCCAGGAAGTAGTAGCCCGAGTACTGGTTCTGATCGAAGCGAACCTGATCGAAGACGTAGAACTCGGCCTCGGGGCCGAAGTACGCCGTGTCGGCCAGGCCGGTGCCCTTGACGTACTCCTCGGCCTTCTTCGCGATGTAGCGCGGGTCGCGCGAGTACGACTCACCCGTCACCGGGTCCTGCACGAAGCAGTTGAGGTTCAGGGTGACGTGCTCGCGGAACGGGTCGAGCACCGCGGTATCGGGATCGGGGATCAGGAGCATGTCGGACTCCTGGATCTCCTGGAAGCCCCGGATCGACGAGCCGTCGAACCCGAAGCCCTCGGAGAAGCTGTCCTCGGTCAGCTGGTGGATCGGCATCGAGAAGTGCTGCATGACCCCGGGCAGGTCACAGAAGCGGAGGTCGATGAAATCGGCCCCGCTGTCCTTGGCGAGCTTGAGGACCTCCTGAGGCGTGCGGGTTTCCACGGTGCGTCTCCCTCTTCTCCGAACACGATGTCGATCGCGGGTACCCACTGATCGCGGGCACCGGCGCAGGCTAGGTGATCCGCGCTCGCAAACCCGTGGCCGCAATGTGAACGGCGTGTGAAACGGCTCGGGGCCCGCCGGCGCGGGCACGGAAGGGCCGGCGCGCACCTGTCAGACTTGGCCCGTGCAGGCCCAGACCGATTACGTGCTCCGGACCGTCGAGGAACGAGGCGTGCGCTTCGTGCGCCTGTGGTTCACCGACGTGCTCGGCTTCTTGAAGAGCTTTGCGATCACCCCGGCCGAGCTCGAGGCCGCCCTCGAGGAAGGCATGAGCTTCGACGGGTCGGCGATCGAGGGCTACAGCCGCGTCCAGGAGTCCGACATGCTCGCGGTGCCGGACGCCAACACCTTCGAGATCCTGCCCTGGCGGGGCGAAGACGCGCCCGTGGCCAGGATCTTCTGCGACGTGCAGCGCCTCTCCGGCGAGGCGTTCGAGGGAGACCCGCGCAACGTGTTGAAGCGCAACCTCGAGCGCGCCCGGGAGAAGGGGTTCACCTTCTATGCCGGCCCCGAGATGGAGTTCTTCTACTTCGAGGGATCGACCTCGACGGTCCCGCTCGATCACGCCGGCTTCTTCGACCTGACCGAGCACGACATGGTGTCGAACCTGCGCAAGCAGACGATCATGACGCTCGAGGCGATGGGGATCCCCGTGGAGTACAGCTTCCACGAGCTCGGCCCGAGCCAGCACGAGATCGACCTGCGCTACACCGACGCGCTCACGATGGCCGACAACGTGATGACGTTCCGTTTGATCGTGAAGGAGGTCGCGCACGACCTCGGTGTCTACGCAACGTTCATGCCCAAGCCGATCGCCGGCGACTTCGGCTCCGGGATGCACACGCACCTCTCACTCTTCGAGGGCGACGTCAACGCGTTCCACGATCCCGGTGACGAGCACGGCCTGTCGAAGGTCGGAAAGGCCTTCATCGCCGGTCTCCTACGGCACGCCCGTGAGATCACCGCCGTCACCAACCAGTGGGTGAACTCCTACAAGCGCCTCAACGACCGCTACGAAGCACCGGTCTACGTGTGCTGGGCCCGCAACAACCGGACCGCGCTCGTGCGCGTCCCGCCGGCCAAGCGGGGCAAGGAGAGCTCGACGCGCATCGAGTTCCGCTCACCGGACCCCGCGTGCAACCCGTACCTCGCCTTCTCGGTCATCCTCGCGGCCGGCCTCAAGGGGATCGAGGAGGGCT
>JALHSW010000614.1 GCA_022865365.1 Acidimicrobiia bacterium
GGCGGATTTCCTGATCCGGTGTCCCGATCAGGCGCCCGATCGGCGTACCGACCGGCGCGGCGACGGTAGCAGCGAGGCGCGGCGCTACCGTGGCGCGATGCCCGGAGGCCGGTCCCGTCGCTCATGGGCCGGCGCAGTTGCCCGGGTCGTGGTGCGGCCCGGCCTGTGGCCCACCGCGGTCCGCACGGCCTCGCGGGTCGCGCGCCCGAGCTGGTGGAGGCACCCCCCGTTCTTCCCCGTGCCCGACCGCGCCTACGTCGGCTTCCGCCTGGAGACCCAGTACGGCGCCGACGCTGCCCCGGAGCCCCGGGACCTGGTGACCTACCTCGAATGGTGCCGAGAGCTCGAGGGGTACCGAAAGCTCGAGAGCTAGCGAAGGAAGGTTGGCAAAGGAAGGGGCACCAAGAAGGGGCGGGAGGAGGATTGGCGGCGCCGAGGCGGCCCGCCCTCCTACACTGCAGGTGCCCAGCAGCCGGTACACGCGAACACGTCACGCCAGACACCTGGATTCGGGAGGGGCGGCTTGGGGAGAGCGCTGATGCTCAACGCCACCTTCGAGCCCCTCTGCGTCGTCTCGGCCCGCCGAGCTGTCGTGCTCGTGCTGAAGGAGAAGGCCGAGATCGTCGAGCGCAACGGCGCCGAGTTCCGCTCCGAGCGCGCGGCCGTCCCGGCACCGTCGGTGATCCGCCTCGTGCACTTCGTGCGGGTGCCGTTCCGCTCTCGTGTGCCCCTGTCGCGCCGTGGCGTGTTCGCGCGTGACGGCCACCGGTGCCAGTACTGCGGGCGGGCGGCCGAGAACCTCGATCACGTCCTGCCGCGATCGCGGGGCGGTCCCCACAGCTGGGAGAACGTCGTCGCGTCCTGTCGCCCCTGCAACGCACGAAAAGAGGACCGGCTCCCCCAGGAAGCCGGGCTCCGGCTCCGCCATGCTCCGGTCACGCCCCATGCACACCTGTGGCTGATCGCCACGGCCGGCACCGTCGATCCCGTCTGGACGCGGTACCTCCCCGGCGTCGCCGCCGCCGTCCCAGCCTGAGGCGCGCTCACACGCTGCTCTGAAGGCGTCCACGATCGGTCGTGGACAGCGGGGCCGAACCCGATCAGGGTGCCGGCCCGCTCGAGCCTCGACTCCGACGTTGATCAGGCGCGGGCCGTCGGGTCGGTCGGGGTCGGCCGACGAGGCGTTCGGTGCCGTGGGGCTCCATGCGGTGGGGATGGCCTCGCGGCCGGGAGCGACCCGGTGGGGATCACGTGGGGTTCGCGTGCCTCCCGTGGTTCGTGGTGGGGGTGAGGGGGGTTGACGGTGGGGACTTATGGCCTTAGGGTGTCACAAAGTGGTGAATCGGGGAGTGGCCGCCGTCGCGGGTGGTGCAACTTCCCAGCGAGGGGACATGAAGACATTCATCGGGGAGTACCAGCACTCTCTCGACGCGAAGGGTCGGTTGATCCTTCCGGCCGACTTTCGTGGCCCCCTCGCGAGTGGAGCCGTGGTGGGGATCGGGCAGCACAACTGTCTGGTCGTCTATACGGAACAGGAGTTCGAGCAGGTGGCAGCGTCGACGCGGGAGATGTCGAAGCAAGGCGATGCCCAGCTCGACGCGGCGCGGGCCTTCTTCGCCGGCGCCCGTCACGTCACCCCGGACGCCCAGGGTCGGGTGCCGATCGCGCCCGACCAGCGCAGCTACGCCGGCCTCGAGCGCGAGGTCGTCGTCTCGGGTACCTACAGCCGTATCGAGATCTGGGACGCCGAGCGTTGGCGTGAGCGCAAGAGCGGTGGTCAGGCGACCCTCGCCGCCGCTTCGTCGCTCCCCGGATTCGGGATCTAGCGAGAACTGAGCAGGAGGAAGGAGAACTTCGCGAGCACACACGACGCACAGGCCGAGGTCGGGCCTGCTGCGAGCCTCCCGGTCGACGCGGCGAAGCCCCTACTCCGCCCGCTTCCGCCGAGCCGATCGGGAGAGACAACCCGACGGCACTCGTTCGTCCGGGAGGCTCGCAGCAGGTCTGGCCAGGTGAAGCGGTGGCTCCGCCTCGGCGGGGTCGGCGAGGGGACGTGATGGGTGGCTTCCAGCACCGACCGGTCATGAGCCGGGAGGTGATCGAACTCCTCGCCTCGGTACCGCAGGGGACCGTCGTGGATGCGACGGTCGGAGGAGGTGGGCACGCCCGCCTGCTCCTCGAGGCCCGTCCGGATCTGCAGCTCATCGGCATCGATCGTGATGCGGATGCGGTCACAGCAGCCCGGGCGACCTTGGCGCCCTTCGGCGACCGGGCCCGGATCGTGCACGGCGGCTTCGAAGACGTGGCCGCAATCGTCCACTCGGAGACGGGTGGCCACTCGAGCACGAGTGGGAATTCGAGCGAGGGGAACATCATGGGAATCCTCTTTGACCTGGGGACAAGCAGCCCACAGCTGGACCGGCCCGAGCGCGGGTTCAGCTATTGGGGTGACGCGCCACTCGACATGCGGATGGACGCGGCGCAGGGGTTGACCGCCGAACAGGTGGTGAACGAGTACTCGGAGCGCGACCTGGCGGATCTGATCCGGCGCAACGGCGAGGAGCACTTCGCACGCCAGATCGCGGCCCGCATCGTCGCGAACCGGCCGCTGCACACGACGGCCGACCTGGTCGACTCGGTGAAGGAAGCCGTGCCGGCCCGCAGCCGTCGTCGCGGTGGTCACCCGGCGCGTCGCACGTTCCAGGCGATCCGCATGGAAGTGAATCGCGAGCTGCCCAACCTCGCCGACGGACTCGACGAGTCGGTGCACCTCCTCGCGCCCGGGGGACGGGTGCTGGTGCTCGCGTACCACTCGCTCGAGGACCGCATCGTGAAGGAGCGGTTCGCGAAGTGGACCGGAGCGCGTGAGCAGCAGCCTCCGGGGTTCCCCGTCGAGCCTGAGCCCAGGGGGCTGGTGCGGCTCCTGACCCGCAAGGCGGTACGTCCGCGCGCCGACGAGGTCGCCGAGAACCCGCGGGCGCGCAGCGCTCGCCTCCGTGGCGTCGAGAAGCTCCCGACGTCGGCAGGGTCATGAGCGCGACCGCCACCGCCGTGCGGGCTCACGCCGCGGCTCCGGCGCGCCCGAGCCCGGCGCGGGGTGTTCCGCAACGTGAGGCCCCGGCTCGACGCGCGCACCTGAGGATCGTCGAGGAGCCGGGCCGTCGCGCTCGACGGCGGCGGACGTTCGCCATCATCGGCGGCGTCGCCGTGCTCGCACTCCTCACGGTCGTCGCGTTCCAGGCGTTCCTCGCGCAGAGCCAGGTTGCGATCGATCGCCTCGAACACCGGACAGCGGTCGCCGAACGGCGCTATGAGCAGGCCCGCTACGAGCACGCCCGGTTGTCGGCGCCGCAGCGGATCGTCGAGCGTGCGCGTGCGCTCGGGCTGGTCGCTCCAGACGCGCCTCCGACCGCCATCACGGTGGCAGGGGAGGCCCCGGCACCGCCAGATGCCACCTCGCCGACCCTGCGCGGCGTCGCCGAGGTGAAGGCGACTCTTGGCACCGGACCGTGATCCGTGGGCCGCGGCGACGCGGTCACGTGTCCGCGAGATCGCGCCGGAGCGACCCCGGGTACCGGGACGCCCGGCTGTACCGGGTCGTTCCCATCGGTCCGATCCCGCGCGCTCGACTCGCGTTCGTTCTGGCACCCGGCGCCACGCTCCGGGCGTTCCCGCACCCCGCACCCCTGCGCCCAGACCCCGCGGGCGGTTGATCGCGATCCTCGTCGCGATCGGGCTCGTCTACGCGGTCCTCGGTGCCCGCTTGATCGACGTCCAGGCTCGTGACCGCGACCACTACCGGCAGCTCGGTGTGCACCAACGGCTGCACACGGTCGCGCTGCCTGCGGAGCGGGGCAGCATCTTCGATCGCAACGGCAACGACCTCGCCGTGTCGGTCTCCCGCTCGAGCGTCTGGGCGGATCCGCGCGTGATCGGCGACCCCGACGCGTACGCGGCCAAGCTGGCGCCGATCCTCGGAATCGACGCCATCGAGCTCGCCAACGACCTCGGTACGAAGGACCGCGCCTTCGTGTACGTCGCGCGCACCGTCGAGCGCGGGGTAGCGGCCAAGGTCCGTGCACTCGACCTCGCCGGCGTCGGCTTCGTGCCGGAGACCAAGCGCTACTACCCGGCCGGTGCGCTCGCCGCGCCGCTCCTCGGGTTTGTCGGCGTCGACAACAACGGGCTCGCCGGGCTCGAAGCGGGCCAGGAAGGGCCACTTGCGGGCAAGCCTGGGCGGATGGAGGTGGAGCGCGACCCCCAAGGTCGAGAGCTCCCCGAAGGCGAGCGCCGTGTCACCGAGCCACGCTCGGGCGACGACCTGCTGCTCACGATCGACCAGTCGCTGCAATACGAGGTCGAGCGGGTGCTCGCCGAAGAGGTCGGAGTCGCGAAGGCCAAGGGCGGCACGGCCGTGCTGGCCGACGTTCGCACCGGCGACGTCCTCGCGATGGCGACCGTCGAGGGTGCGACACCGGATGCGGAGGCACACCCGGCCGCGGCAGGAACGCCGAACCGTCCACTCACCGATGTGTTCGAGCCCGGCTCCACCAACAAGGTGGTCACCATCGCAGCCGCGCTGGAAGCGGGCCTCGTGACCCCGAGTACGACGTTGGCGGTTCCCGGTCAGCTCACCGTCGACGGGCAGAAGTACCAGGACGTGCACTCGCACCCGACCCAGCTCAGCGTCGCCGACATCGTGAGGCTGTCGTCGAACGTCGGCACGATCCTGATCGCGCGCAGGCTCGGCCAGGCCCGCTTCGATGCCGCGTTGCGTTCGTTCGGGTTCGGCACCCCGACCGGCCTCGCCTTCCCGGGCGAAGCATCGGGGATATTGCTCTCGCTCGCCGACTACAACGCCACGAGCCTCGCCTCGATGCCGATCGGGAGCGGCATCGCCGTCACCGCGATGCAGATGCTCGACGTCTACCTGACCATCGCGAACGAAGGCGTGGCCCGGGCCCCGTGCCTCGTCTCGGCCACGATCGACGCCGACGGGCAGCGCCACGAGGCGCCGCTCGGCGCTTCGCGGCGGGTGGTCTCACCGCAGACGGCGGCCTCCATGCGCACCATGCTCGAGTCGGTCGTCGCGGACGGGACGGGCACCAAGGCTCAGATCCCGGGCTACCGCGTCGCGGGCAAGACCGGGACGGCCAGGAAGCCGCCGTACGAGAAGCCGCCCTACCGGTACGTGGTGTCCTTCGCCGGGTTCGCACCGGCCGACTCCCCCCGCCTCGCGGCCATCGTGGTGCTCGACGAGCCCCAGGTGAACGCGACCGGCGGCGAGATCGCGGCACCGACGTTCTCCCGGATCATGCAGTACGGGCTTGCCGTCGACCGCGTACCCGCCGCCGGATGACGGCCATGATCGGAAGACTGAGCAGGACTGTGATCGGCCACCGAGGCTCGGCCGATACCCTGATCGATGTTCTGTGACCCGAAGGGAAGGATCGCGCGCGTGCGCATGCAGGCGCTCTTGGAGGACGTCCACGTGCTCGAGGTCTTTGGCGATCGCGACATCGAGGTGACGTCGGTGACGCACGAGAGCCGACGTGTCGCTCCCGGAGCCCTCTTCGCGTGCGTCCCCGGTGCGCGCACCGACGGCCACGACCACGCCGGTGAAGCGGTGGCCGCCGGCGCCGTCGCGCTGTTGGACGAGCGCCCCCTCGGGCTCGGGGTCGCCGAGGCCGTGGTCCCGAGCACGCGCGTCGCTATGGGTCCGATCGCGGCAAGGCTCTTCGGCGTGCCGTCGCGGGCGATGCGGTGCCTCGGGATCACCGGCACGAACGGCAAGACGACGACGACCTATCTGCTGGAAGCCATCGCCCAGGCCGCGGGGGAACGGGTGGGGGTCGTGGGAACCACGGGGGCACGGCTCGACGGTGTCATGGTGCCGCTCGAGCACACCACCCCTGAGGCCCCCGACCTTCAGGCCCTGCTCGCTCGGATGCGCGACGCCGATGTGGCGGTCGTGGCCATGGAGGTCTCGTCGCACGCCCTCGCACAGCACCGGGTCGACGGCACGCACTTCGCAGCGGTGTGCTTCACCA
>JALHSW010000615.1 GCA_022865365.1 Acidimicrobiia bacterium
CTTCGCCGAGGTCTTCGCCGAGGACCGGCGCAGCTCGAGCGCCCGCTTCGACGACGGTCGGGTGGAGGAGCTCGTGTCGGGCCGGGCCCGGGGCGCCGGCGTGCGCGTCGTGCGCGATGACACCACCGGGTACGCGCACACCGCTGATCTCTCCGAAGCGGGACTGCGCGACGCGGCCGATGCCGCCGCCGCGGCAGCACGCGACGGCGGTGACGGCGCGACGGCGGTGGCGCTCGAGGCACGGCCGACCGCACCCCATGAGATCCTGGTGCCACCGGAGTCGGTGCCGAAAGCCGAGAAGGTCGAGCTGTTGCGCAGGGCCGACGCCGCCGCGCGCGGGCGCAGCGACACGATCTCGCAGGTGAGCGCGGCGTACGCCGATGGACGTCGCCGGATCCTGGTCGCGAACTCTGATGGTCTGCTGGCCGAAGACGACCAGGTGCGCACCCGCTTCATGGTGCAGTGCGTTGCCGTCGGCGACACCGGGATGCAGACGGGGACCGAAGGTCCCGGGCGCACGATGGGCTTCGAGCTCTTCGACCAGATCGATCCCGAGGAGATCGCCACGACGGCGGCCGATCGCGCGCTCACGATGCTGCGTGCTCGGCCGGCACCGTCCGGGAAGATGCCCGTGGTGCTGAAGCGCGGCGCGGGCGGTGTGCTGTTCCACGAGGCGTGCGGCCACGGGTTGGAGTCCGACCTCGTCGGTCGCGATGCGTCGGTGTTCCGAGATCGGGTCGGTGAGCAGGTCGCGTCGCCGCTCGTCACGATCGTCGACGACGGCACCTACTCGCGCGAGTGGGGAACGTACGCGATCGACGACGAAGGAGCACCGGCCCGGCGCAACGTGCTGATCGAGGACGGTGTGCTCACCGACTACCTCTGGGATCTCACGCGGGCTCGCAAGGAAGGGCGCGAGAGCGGCGGGAACGGCCGGCGTGAGACCTATCGGGACCTGCCGATGGTTCGGATGACGAACACCTACCTCCTCGCGGGTGCCGACGATCCCGACGACATCGTGGCCCGCACCGAGCGCGGCATCTACTGCGCCGCACTCGGCGGTGGACAGGTGAACACCGCGACGGGCGACTTCGTCTTCGGCGTGACGGAGGCGTATCTGATCGAGAACGGCGAGATCAGAGAGCCGGTGCGCGCCGCGCAGCTGATCGGCAACGGACCCGAGACGCTGCGCCTCGTCGACGCGGTCGGCAACGACTTCGACACGTGGGCGGGCACGTGCGGGAAGGACGGCCAGGGCGTGCCCGTCTCGGCGGGACAGCCGACCCTGCGGGTTGCCGAGCTCACCGTCGGCGGCACCGCAGATGCTTGAGCGCAGCGGGGAACCAGATGCCTGAGCTGCTCGAGCTCGCCCGCCGGATCGCGGGGCAGGCGAACGGCGATGAGCAGATCGAGGCCTACGTCTCGCGGACCCGCGAAACCGACGTCAAGGTGCACGCAGGCAACGTCGAGTCGCTCGTCGTGGCCGGGCGATCGGGCGTGGGCGTGCGGGTCCTGGTCGAAGGCCGCCAGGGCTTCGCGTGGGGCGGATCGCTCGACGACGACGTGGTCGAGGAAGCGGTCGACGAAGCGCGCGACAACGCGGCGTTCGCCACTCCCGACGAGTTCCAGGCGATCGCGTCGCCCGACGACTGCGGCGGTGCAGTCGCACCACTCGACCTCTGGCGCGACGACACGACGACGACGTCGACCGACGACAAGGTCGCCCTCGCGCTGAGCGCGGAGGCGGCGACACTCGGGGCCGACGAACGAGTGCGTGCGGTCGAGTCCGCGGCCTACGGCGACGCCGCGATCGAATCGGCGATCGCGAACTCGCTCGGTGTGCACGCCGCGACGCGACGCACGACGTGCTCCGTGATGTCGTTCGCGTTGGCCGGGGACGGTGTCGACACACGGACGGGGTACGGGTTCTCTGCAGGTCGGGCGTTCGCCGATCTCGACGTCGAGGTGGCGGGGCGCGACGCCGCCGACCGTGCGGTGCGTCTCCTCGGCGCGACGCAGCCGAGAACTCGGCGCTTGCCCATCGTCTTCGACCCGCTCGTCACGCGGTCGCTGGTCGCGATCATCGGTGCCGCGCTGGGCGGAGAAGCGGTGATGAAGGGCCGTTCGATGTTCGTGGGGCGCGACGGTGAGCTGGTGGCGGCACCGGGCATCACGCTCGTCGACGATCCCACCCACGCCGAGGCATTCGGGGCGGCTCCCTATGATTCGGAAGGTGTTCCCACCCGACGGGTCGAGCTGATCCTCGACGGCGTCCTCAGGGGGTTCCTCCACAACGTCACCACCGGCCGCCGCTCGGGGCGCGGCACCACCGGATCCGCGGTGCGCGGTGGCTACGCGTCCACCCCCGGCGCCGGCGCTCGAGCGCTCGCGCTCGTACCGGGAACCGCATCACCCGAGGAGATCCTCGCCGGCGCCGGTGAAGCGCTGTACGTGCAGTCGGTGAGCGGCCTGCACTCCGGCACGAACCCGGTGAGCGGCGACTTCTCCGTCGGCGTCGACGGACTGATGGTTCGCGACGGTGCGTTCGTGGAACCCGTGCGCGAGGTGACCATCGCCTCGACGCTCCCCCGGATGCTCCAGGATGTCGTGCAGGTGGGCGCCGACCTGACCTGGCTCCCCGGCGGTGCCGCCGGCATGACGCTCCTGCTCGGCGAGATGGCGGTCAGCGGGTCTTGACGCCGCGGCGGTCGAGGATGGCGTGCAGCTCGGTGATCGCGGCCAGCGGGTCGCGCCCGACGTGCACGGTCTCGATCCCGAGTGCTC
>JALHSW010000616.1 GCA_022865365.1 Acidimicrobiia bacterium
CGAACAGGAGCAGCACGTACATCAGCCCGAGGATCTGGTTGAACTGTGCGATCTGACTCTCCTTGAACTCGGCCTTGTTCTCGGCCTTGATGCCACCGACATCGTTCGCGACCTGCGTGACGATCTTCTCGGCCGCGGCAGCCGAGGCGCCGGCCGGCTTGCGGACGATCACGAACAGGTCAGTCGCGTCGGTGAAACGCTGCCCCCACTGCTCGGTCTTCGGGTCGAAACCGAGGATGTAGTCGCTGTTGGATCCCAACGACTTGGTATCAGTGAAGACGCCGGCAACCCGAACGGGTTCGACGATGGTGCCGGTCGGGAACCGGATGGGCAGATAGGTGCCCTTGCGGCACAGCACCCGCTTCAGCTTGACATCGGCATCGGTAGAGCACTCGCGCGAGTCGGCGATGCTGTCGGCGAGCACGACGCCTCCGGCGCGCAGCGCGCCCTTGTCGAGCGTGCCGCGCAGCGGGACCTCACTCGCCTTGCGGAAGTCGGAAGTGACACCGAGGACCTCGGTGGCCTCGCCGTCGACCTCAACCGTGCCCGAGCGCCACTCCACAACGGTACCGGGGCTCCCGAATTTCTTGTTGAACCGCTCACGCACCTGCGTCGCAGCCTCGGGCGAGAAGGGCTGGAAGCTCTTCGGCGACAGGACGAAGTCCGCACGTGTCTGGTTGTCAATGGCGCTCGAGATCGTGGACTTGAACGAGGCGCCGAAGATCGAGATCAGGGTCACGAGTGCGAGGCCGATCATCAGCGCGGCAGCCGTCGACGCGGTGCGGCGCGGGTTGCGCATCGCGTTCTGGCGCGCGAGCAGCCCGGTGATGCTCTGCAACTTCGCGGCGGGCCACGTCAGCAAGCGGGAAGCGGGCCGAGCCAGCAGCGGGCTCAGCATGGCGACGCCGACGAACACCACCGCCGCAGAGACCCCGACCGAGAGCGCGGCGTTGGTACCGTCCGCAGCGACGAGGCCGTAGAGGAGCAGCGCGACACCGATGACGGTGAGCCCGGAACCCCAAAGGTACCGACGACGGCCAGACGACCCGATAAGGGCCTGGTCGCGCAACGCGGCGATGGGGGGAACCCGCGCCGCGCGGCGCGCAGGGGCGATCGCCGAAACGAACGTGACGATCGTTCCTACGAGGATGCACACGATGATCGTGCGCGACTGGATGTCGAGTGGTCCGCTCGGGAGATCGATCCCGAACGCCCCGAGCAACAACTCGAGCGGCTTCACCAGCAGGAGCCCGAGCCCGAGCCCGACGATCGACGAGAACAGGCCGACGACGAGCGCCTCGAACGCCACGGAACCGACCACCTGTCGACCGCTCGCGCCGAGGGCACGCATGAGCCCGAGCTCACGCGTCCGTTGCGCAACGGTGATGGAGAACGTGTTGTAGATGATGAACGCACCGACGAAGAGGGCAACGAGGGCGAAGATCAGCAGGAAGGTGTTGAAGAAGGAGAGGTTCTCCTTGAGTGCGTCGGACTGCTCCTTCGCGAGCTGATCGCCCGTGATCGCCTGGAGCCTGGGCACCGTGGTCCCGGCGGCGGCGAGGTCGGTCCGAAACGCCGGGAGCTGCGTGCGGATGGCATCGCGTACTTCGTCCTGCGAGACGCCGTCCTTCGCCCGCACCTCGACCGCATCCCACTGGTCGGTTCGGTTCATCAGCGACTGGGCCTGCTTCGGTGTGAACGCAGCGAGCGTCGCGCCCGCGAGCCCTTCCTCCTTGCCTCCGAACTCGAACACCCCGGTCAGCTCGAAGGTCTGCGGCTCGACGGTCAGGAACGTGATCCGGACCCGGTCGCCGATCCGGTAGTTGCCGTCCTGTGCGGTCTTGATGTCGAGCGCGACCTGGTCCGGGCGCCGCGGCTGCGCGCCGAGCACGAGCCGACCTTGCTCGTTCTTGAACTCCGCCAGGGTGAGCGATTCGTTGACGGCGTCCTCCGCGGGATACCACGACGTGCCGAAGGTAGGAGCCTGGTTCTGGATCACGTCGCCCTCGGTCTTGCCTGATTCCGGCTTGGCGTGGACGAGCGCGCTCCCGAAGACGCTGCCCTGGGCCTTCGCGACACCGGGCACGGTCGCAACCATCTCGTCGAGCGCCGCGGGCACGGGCGGGCGCGTCGCGGAACCCTGCTGCCCCTGGGCCTTGAACGGCTCGCGTGCGCGCACGACGGCGTCGACACCCTTGTTCGCGTCGACGAAGAGGCTGTCGAACACACCGCCCAGAGTGTCGGTGAGCACGAAGGTGCCGGCCATGAACGCGACACCGAGGATGACCGCGACCGAGGTGAGCGCGAGGCGGAACTTGCGCGCGAAGAGATTCTTCAGGGTCAGCCGGAACACTGGCCTCAGGCTCCGAGCTGCTTCATCTTGTCGATGACGCTGTCGGCCGTCGGATCGGCGATCTCGGCGACGATCTTCCCGTCGGCGAGGAAGACCACTCGATCCGCGTAGCCGGCCGCGCCCGGGTCGTGCGTGACCATCACGATGGTCTGGCCGAGGTCGTCGACCGCACGCCGCATGAATCCGAGGATCTCGGCGCCGGCCTTGGAGTCGAGGTTCCCAGTCGGCTCGTCGGCGAACACGATGTCAGGGTTGCTGATGAGCGCACGGGCAACCGCGACGCGCTGTTGCTGGCCACCGGAGAGCTCGGTCGGCTTGTGGCCGAGGCGGTCCCG
>JALHSW010000617.1 GCA_022865365.1 Acidimicrobiia bacterium
ATGGACGGTTGTCAAGGTTCTCATAACCCGAAGGTCGTGGGTTCAAATCCCACCCCCGCCACCATCGCATCCAGTTGAGAGGCCCCGCTTCGGCGGGGTCTCGCTGGTTGTCGGGGTCTTCTGCAGGCGAAGCCGGTAGAAGAGAAAAGGTTGACGGGGTCGCCGGGCTGGGTGCGCGTCGGGTCGACAACCCGACGAGGCAAGGTCACGCCGACCCGTCGAGCGCGAGGTCCCGGGTCAGGGCATCCGGGTTGGCTTCCGGAACCCGCGGGCTTGACGCCTCCCTCCTTGTATATACAATGTATAGATATGGAGCGGAAGGACAAGATGCTGACCCTGCGGGTCACCGACCGGCAGCGAACCGTCTACGAACGCGCAGCCGAGCTCGCGGGGACCTCGGTGGCGGCCTTGGTGACCTCGGCTGCCGACGCGCGTGCTGACGAGGTCCTCCACGAACACTCGTCGATGACTGTGCCCGCTGACGTGTTCGACGCACTGCTCGCGGCACTCGATCAACCCGCAGCGCTCGCGCCGGCGCTGGAGAAGGCGCTCAAAGAGCCGCGCTTCGAGAACCGCTAGTTCGCCGACGTGGACTTCGTCTGTGAAGTCCTCGCCGACGGGCATGACACGTCAGCCTTTGCGAGCACGCAGCAAGAGCTCGACGACTGGCTCCGCAAGTCGGCGCGCGACAGCGACGGCAGGAACCTCACCCGCACCTACGTCTGGCACCGCGGGGACGGCGCGGTGGTTGCGTACTTCACGCTCATGCCCTACTTCATCGAGCGACAGACGCTCCACAAGAAACAGGCACGTGGCCTCCCGGAGCGGATCCCGTGCTACTTGATCGCTCGGCTCGCGCTCGACCACCATCTGCATGGTCAAGGACTCGGCTCCCAGCTCTTCGCGAGCGCGCTCACCAGAGCCGCCATAGGGGCGCGCGATCTTGGAGGTCGATACGTGATCGTCGATGCCATCGACGAGGGTGCCGCATCCTTCTACCGCCATCACGGGTTCGAGCCGATCGCCGGCCGAGCGGATCGTCTCGTCCTACCGACCAAAGCGCTCGACCCCTACCTCCCTCGATCGCCGTGACTTGTCACCGAACTTGTCACCAGTGGGCCCGGACGCGGCGGTACTGGACGGACTCAGTGGGACTGCACGGACTCCGGGGCGGGCATTTCGGGACTGGGCGGTACTTGGCGGTCCCCTCAACCTGGTCGTACGCGAGCGTCGTCACCCAGGCCGCGGTGCCGCCTGACAAGGCCGGCGAAGCCTCGGGCGTGATGCTCACGATGCTCATCGGATTCGCCGGCGTGGCGGTCGCCGTTGCGTCGTCGGCGTTGAGCACCGGGACCGGGACGTCGCGGAGCGTGATCGGGACCACCCTGATCGCGTTCGGCGCGCTGGCCGTGGCGGTCGTGCCCTTCGTCACGGCCTTCGGCCGAAAGAAGTCGACCGTCAGCTGACGGACTCGGCAACGGTAGAGAGGATTGTCGAGGCGCTCAAACTGCTCAACTCGTCGGATCTCCGAAGTTGCTAGCGTCGCTGCGATCCCAAGGATCGGGGGGACGTGATGAGCGGGATTGCGCCGTCGACCCAGCGGCCCGTGATCATCAGCTGCGACGGGCATGCCGCCGGCCGGCACGACGACTACGTGCCGTACATCGAACCCGCATACCGCGACCAGTACGCGGAGTTCGTGATCGCGTCGCGGCGCCTCCAGGCGAAGCAGGCCAAGGCCCGCGACGAGAACCGCGCCCTGTTCTCGAAGGAGGGTAGCGAGGACTTCGAGATCGAGACCGGCGATGGACGCGACGGTGAGTGGGACTCGGCGGTGCGAACCCGCGTGCTCGAGAGCGAGGGCATCGTCGCCGAAGTGCTGTTCCCCAACCCCAACGTGCCGTTCGGCGCGTTCGGCGAGAACGCCGACCACGAGTTGAGAGCCGTGGGTAACCGTGCCTACGACCGATGGTTGGCTGACTTCGCCGATGCCGCGCCGGGTCGACGCGCTGCGCTCGCGATGCTCACCGTGCACGATGTCGAGGGCTGCGTCAACGAGATCGAGTGGGCGGCCGCCCGGGGGATGAAGGGCGTCATCATTCCGACGACGCCGGGGGCCGGTCTCGCGCCGTACGTCGACGACCGTTATGACCCGATCTGGTCGGCCTGCCAGGAAGCGGAGCTCCCCGTGCACGTCCACAGCGGTGGCGGCACCTCCGACTACGGCGACTACGGCGTCGTGAGCATGATGCTCTACGCGACGGAGACCACGTGGTTCGCTCGTCGCGTGCTGTGGTTCCTGATCTGGGGCGGCGTGCTCGACCGGTTCCCCCACATGCAACTCGTGTTGACCGAGGCTCGCTGTGACTGGGTTCCGAGCACGCTGCGGCTGCTCGACGGGATCCACGCCCAGCGGTACTTCAGCCACATCCGTGAGACGGTCAGAGTGAGGCCGAGCGAGTACTGGGCGCGGCAGTGCCATGTGGCCGCCTCGTTCATGGGTGCGGACGAGTCCGCGCTGCGTCATGAGATCGGGCTCGAGCAGCTGATGTGGGGCGCCGACTACCCGCACATCGAGGGGACGTGGCCGCGGACACGCAAGGCGCTGGCACGCTGCTTCCACGGTGTGCCGATCGACGAGGCATCGACCATTCTCACTCGCAACCCGGCTCGGCTCTACGGGTTCGATCTCGACGCTCTGCAGCCGATCGCCGATCGGATCGGCCCGACCGCGGCGGAGATCGTCGGAGCTCCGTGACCGGGGCGCCGCCGCGCCGGTTAGCAGGCAGCGTGCCGCGACGCCGAGCGATGAGGGTCACACTGACCGTCGCGGTCGCATGCCTGGCCGTGACCGGCGCCGCCGCGACCGCGGCGGGAACGCCCAGGCCGGCTGCGGCGCCGCGCGATCCTCCCGTGGCGACCGACATCGGCGTGACGGCCCACGAGATCCGAATCGCGGTGGTGGCCGACGTCGATAGCCCGCTCGCGCCCGGACTCTTCCAGGGCGCGGTGGACGCGGTCCGCGGCTTCGGTCGCTACGTCAACGCCAACGGCGGCCTCGCCGGCCGCAGGCTCGTGGTGGACTTCATCGACTCGAGGCTGAGCGCCGACGAAGCGCGAAATGCCGTCATCACGGCGTGTGAACAGGACTTCGCGCTCGTCGGAACCTCGGCGCTGTTCCTGAATAACGTTGATGACATGGTCAGCTGCCCGGACGCGTTCGGCCGCGCTACAGGGCTGCCCGACCTGCCCGGAGTGCCGACCGAGCTCGCGCACGCCTGCTCACCCGTGTCCTTCCCCGTGAGCCCTCCGGCCATCGCCTGCTCAACGAGGGACGAGAGTCCCCAGCGGTACCGCGGGAACATCGGATCGATCAGGTACTACCAGCGCGAGTTCGGCCGGGACTTGCACGGCGTCACGGTGAACACCGGCGATCTCGCATCGGCGCACAACTCGATCCAGGTCGGCTACGAGCTCGCCGAGCAAGCGGGAGTGAAGGTGGATGCCGAGTTCAACGTCTCCGCCCGCTCGCCCCAGAGCGCGTATACGCCGATCGTGCACGCGATCAAGGACAGCCGCGCCAACATCGTCCTCGACCAGCTCACGTTCGGGTCCAACATCTCGCTCCGCAAGGAAGCGAACCTGCAGGGCGTGACGGGCGTCAAGGTCTGGAGCTGCCCCGTGAGCTGCTACGAGCGAGCGTTCCTGGAGCAGGGAGGGGTCGACGTCGAGGGCCACTTCGTGCCCATACCGTTCCTCCCGTTCGACGAGACGAGGTCGAACGCGATGCTCGCGAGCTTCGTGAAGTACTCGGGTAGGGACAAGGTCACGGGCCTGGGCGCGCTCGCGTGGGCCGCTGGCGTGCTGCTGCACGACTCGGTGAACTCGATCGTCGAGCAGCACGGAGTGAACGGCCTGACGCGGGCCCGGCTCATGACGACGCTCACCGACACGCACGACTTCGACGCCGGTGGGATGTTCGGCCCGATCGATATCGGCGCCCGGCGGGCCACTCCGTGTGGCGTGATGATGCAGGTGCGGAACGGAGAGTTCGTGCGGCTGAACCCCAAGAAGCCGGGCACCCTGCGCTGCGACGCCAACAACTTCAGTACGATCGAGCTCGACCTGCTCAAGGGCCAGTCCGGGTGACCTTTGAGCATCTGCGCCGAGCCGCGGCCGAGAGCGGTGACCTTCCGAGGGTCGTGGGTTCAAGTCCCATCCCCGCCACCACTGAAGCAAGCACAGAGGCCCCGAACTGAACGAAAGGGAGGTCGAGATGCCCGAAGCGGTTGGTACGGTGACGACGCTGTCGCGGTTTCCGGTGAAATCGATGCAGGGTGAGAAGCTCAAGGAAGCCGAACTGAGCGAGCACGGTCTCGTCGGCGACCGCGCGTATGCACTCATCGAGACCGAGACCGGCAAGGTGATGAGCGGCAAGAACCCGCGCGTCGGGACGCAGCTGCTGGGGTGCAGGGCCGCGTTCGTCGAGCCCCCGGGATCAGGCGACGAGCTACCACCGGTTCGTATCACGATGCCCGACGGTGCGTCGGTCACCAGCGACGCGCGCAATGCCAACGTGACCCTCTCGGGGTTCGTTGGACGCGAGGTCAGTTTGCAGCAGGCCGCGCCCGAGGACTTCACGATCGATCAGCACCACCCCGACATCGAGGACCTCGATCCTGAGGGACACCGCGACACGGTGACCGAGTCGAAGCTTGGCGCGGCGTTCTTCGGGCAAGCCGGGATTCCCTCGCCGGTCGCGGCCGGTTCGTTCCTGGATCTGTTTCCTGTGTCAGTGCTGACGACATCGACTCTTGCCACATTGCAGGAACTTCGTCCTGAGAGCCGCTTCGACGAGCGCCGTTTCCGCATGAACGTCGTCGTCGACACACCCGATGAGGGGTTCGTCGAGAACGGGTGGACCGGCAGCTCGCTGCAGATCGGTGACAGCGTACGGCTCGCGGTGTTCCTCCCCGACCCTCGTTGTGTCATGACCACACTCCCACAGGACGGACTCCCCAAAGACACCGAGATCCTGCGGACAGTCGTCCGACACAATCGGGTCGATGTTGCCGGTGGCCTCTACCCCTGCGCCGGCGTGTATGCAATCGTCGAGGCTGCGGGCACGATCCGAGCGGGCGATCGCGTGTCCGTCGCGTAGAAGGCGCCGTTGCAGCACCGAGGCGCTCGGCGAGAGCCGTCCGATCTGCCGATCACGCCGTGAGGGCGAGGCACGTTCATGGCGTAACGTCTCGGCCATGGATGTCTCTGGTTACAACCATTCCGACTCGATCACGATCGACTGTGCGCCCGCGGATGCGTACGCGATCATCAGCGATGTGACGCGCATCGGGGAGCTCAGCCCCGTGTGCCGGTCCGCCGCCTGGGACGATCTCGCCCAGGCGGGCTCCGCGGGCGCCTGGTTCACCGGCCACAACGAGATCGGCGAGATCACCTGGGACACGCATTGCCAGGTCGTCACCGCCGAGGCGGACCGGGAGTTCACGTTCGTCAACCACGGGCGCACCGGCGACGCCGAGCTCGTGCGGTGGGGCTACAACTTCGAACCCGCGGGTGACGGTACGTTGGCAACCGAGTCCTGGCAGGTGCTGCCCGCCTACCCGGACTTCGTCCTCGCCGGCGACCCGAACGCCGATGTCGCGGCGCGGATCGACGGGATGGCCCAGATGGCGCGCGACGGAATCAAGGAGACGCTCGCACACCTCAAGCAGGTTGCCGAGTCCTGATCCGCGCTCGGCGGGGATGACGGAGCTCGTGCGACGGCGCCGACGTGACTGAGCCGCTATCCGAGTGGACCGACGACCCGCTCGCCGCCGTGCGGTCGCCGGAGCTGCGCCGCGGCGGCTGGCGCCTGATGTTCAGGGCCACGAAGCGGGCGGGGTGGTGGATCCCCATCGGACTCACGGCCTCGTTGTTGTGGGTCGCGGTCAAGATTGCCGTGCCGCTCGCCGCGGGTGCCGCGATCGACGAGGGATTCTCGCCCTACGACAGTTCCGTGATCCTCAAGTGGTGTGGCTTGATCGTCGCGCTCAGCGTCGTGGCCGCGGTGTGCGCGGGATTCCGCTGGTACTCCGCGTTCTACGTTGCGCACCGCACGGAGCACGTGCTGCGCTCGCAGCTCTTCTCGCATCTGCAGCAATTGCACTTCGGCTATCACGACCGCGCGCAGATCGGGAACCTGATGGCACGCGCGAACCTCGACCTGCGCCAGATCAACCAGCTCGTGGTGTTCACTCCGGTCCTGGTGGCCAACGTGGTGATGGTCGTCGGGATCCTGGCGGTGCTGTTCACGGTGAACGTGAAGCTCACGCTGTTGTCGATCATCACCTTCCCGTTGCTGGCGTTCGGGGCGGTGTGGTTCCAGCGGCTGCTCAATCCCGTCGCCGTGCGCCTGCAGGAGCGGCTCGCGCAGGTGTCGGAGGTGGTGGAGGAAGGCGTCGCCGGGGTGCGGGTGCTGAAGGGCCTGGGCGCCGAGCAGGTCGAGACGCAGCGACTCGACGACCGCGCCGAGCAGGTGCGCGGCGAGGCGATGGCGCTGGGCAGGCTGCGGGCCACGTTCAACCCGATGCTCGACCTGCTGCCGATGGCCGCGCTGGTGACGGTGCTCTACGTCGGCGGCAAGGACGCGATCGACGGCGTGCTGACGGTCGGCGACCTCGTCGCCTTCAGCGCGCTGCTGCTGCAACTGGTGTTCCCGCTGCGCATGACGTCCTACGTGGTCGCGCAGGTGTCGCGGGCATCCGCGTCGGCGGCGCGGGTGCAGGAAGTGATGGTGGCCGAGCCCGAGATCGTCGAAGACGAGTCGCTGCCGTCGCTGGCGCCGGGGCCGGGAGCGGTGTCGTTCTCGGGGGTGCGCTTCGCGTACCACGGCGGCCGCGACGTGCTCGGCGACTTCGATCTCGAGCTCGAGGGAGGTGAGTCGGTCGCGCTGGTCGGGCCGACCGGGTGCGGCAAGAGCACTGTGGCGCGTCTGATCCCGCGCTTCTACGACGCGACGGTAGGCAGCATCCGCATCGACGGCGTCGACGTGCGCAACATCCGGCTCGGATCGCTCCGCCGCGAGATCGGACTGGTGTTCGAGGACACGTTCCTGTTCAGCGACACCGTGTGGGAGAACCTCGCGTTCGCGGCACGCGCCGGTGTGGAGCAGGGACCGCGGGGGAGCGCCGAGGTCGACCCCGCCCAGGTCGAGCGCGCGGCGCGCCTCGCCGGTGCCGACGACTTCATCCGCGAGCTGCCCGACGGATACGAGACGATGCTTGGCGAACACGGCTTCTCGCTGTCGGGCGGCCAGCGCCAGCGCCTGGCGATCGCGCGGGCGATCCTGGCCGATCCGCGGGTGCTGATCCTCGACGACGCGACCTCCGCGGTCGACCCCACGAAGGAGCACGAGATTCGTGCCGCGCTCGCCGAGGTGATGCGCGGGCGCACCACGCTGATCATCGCCCACCGGCCCGCGACGATCGCGCTCGCCAATCGGGTGGTGCTCATGGACGAGCACGGGCGCGTCGCGGCGACCGGCACGCATGCTCACCTGCTCGCGACGAACGCGGGCTACCGCCGGGTGCTCGCCGATGTCTCCGAGGGCCACGAGGTCGCGCGATGACCGCGCCGCCGCCGATCCCCCCGTCCGCCGACGTCGAGCCCGACGTGGACGATGAGAACCTGGGCTACGCGCCCGACATCGGGCGGCGGACACTCCGGCTGCTGCGACCCTGGCGAGGGCAGCTGGTGGCGGTGTCGCTGTTCATCCTGGCTCAGGCCGCGTTGATGACGGCGGGCCCCGCCCTGATCAGCTTCGGTATCGACGAGGGCGTCTCCAAGGGCGACGTCGACACGCTCACCCTCGCGTCGCTGCTCTTCATCGCCGCCGCCGCCGGCGCGTACGTCTTCGCGCGGGCGGCGATCTACGGCGTGTCGAAGGTGGGTGAGGCGTTCCTGCGGGATCTGCGCAGTCGCGTGTTCCACCACATCATGGGCATGTCGATGGGCTTCTTCGACCGCACACGCACCGGACTGCTCGTGTCGCGGATGACGGCCGACGTGGAGGCGCTCCAGGACCTCATCAGCCAGGGGCTGGCAGTGTTCGTGGTGAGCGGCGTGCTCGTGATCGGG
>JALHSW010000068.1 GCA_022865365.1 Acidimicrobiia bacterium
CGGCAGCAAGCGACACGAACGGCGGAAGGGAGGAGAGGGGGGCTTCCACGACCCCGGCCAACAACGCCACCCTACACGAACATACGTTCGCTGTCAAACCGAGCGACGGGATGTTGTCCCCACCCAGACCCGGAGCCCTTCATTCACGGCCCCCGGACGGCTACTTCCGGCAGGCACCCGGCCCGCCGCAGGCCCCCCTGCCCGCCTCGACCGAGGTCGACGCGTGCTCCGGGGCTTCTAGAGTGCGTAGGCGTGACCGGCGTCACACGCACGGTCGCGCTTCAGCCTGACAAGACCCACTGACAATGCGTTTGGGGGGAATCACCGTGGCCGACTCGCACCGGCATGCACCGCATCGGCGCTGGACGCGCCTCGGCGCGGCCGCCGTGGCGATCGGGCTCGTGACCCTCGCATTCACCGCGCTCGGCAACGCGTCCGTGCGCAACCGCACCCATCAGGCAAAGAGCGGCGGTGACATCTCGTTCGGGCTCGAAGCCGAGAACACGAACTACTGCCTGACCAAGGCTCAGATGGCCATCTCGGGCATCCAGGTGGCTGCCGCCGTCTACGACACGTTGACGGTCCCGAACTCGGAGGGTGTCGCGGTGCCGTACCTCGCGAAGTCGGTCGAGCCCAACGCGGACTTCACCGAGTGGACGATCGGACTGCGCGACGGGGTGACGTTCCACGACGGCACGCCCGTCGACGCGGCTGCGGTCAAGCTGAACCTGGACTCCTACCGAGGCGCCCCCGGTGCTCCGAACGTCGGCCCGTTGTTCCCGATCGTCCTCAGCGTCATCCAGGACGTGGCGGCCACCGACCCGTCGACCGTCACGATCACGCTCAAGACCCCGGTACCGTCGTTCCCCGACGCTCTCTACGGCACCGGTCGCTTCGGGATCATGGCGCCGGCCCAGCTCAACGCGGGCGACGCCTGCGCCACCACGATGATCGGGAGCGGGCCGTTCAAGCTCGAGTCCTACGCCCAGAACGAGAAGACGGTCGTCGTCAAGAACCCTGACTACTGGCAGAAGGGGTACCCGAAGGCCGACAAGATCACGTTCGTGCCCGTGGTGGAGGCCGCGGTGCGCGTCAACCAGCTCCAGGGCGGCCAGCTCAACGTGATGCACACCACGAGCGCCCTGCAGATCGAGACCCTCACGGACAGCGGCGGGCAGACGAAGGCCCTCGTTCAGAAGCCGGGATACCGCGAGCTCCGCTACTACATCATGTTGTCGGACACCCCACCGTTCGACAACCCGATCGCCCGCCAGGCGTTCACCACGGCCATCGACCGCAAGACCGTCAACAAGATCAGGAACAAGGGTCGGTTTGACCTCGCGAACGGCCTGATGGACACCAAGGCCCCCGGTCACCTCGAGGACGCGGGGTACCCGAAGTACGACCTGAAGAAGGCCAAGCAGCTCGTGGCGCAGGTGAAGGCCGAGTCGGGCGGCGCGTTCGACGTGGTCCTGGGAACGCTCACCGATGCCGAGAACTCGCAGGAGGCGCAACTGGTCAAGGAGATGCTCGGCAAGGCCGGCATCAACGCCACCATCGCCCTGCAGGACCAGGCCACGCTCATCAACCAGGCCCTGGCCGGTTCCATCGACGTGCTGGTCTGGCGCAACCTCCACGGCGGCTACTCCCAGTCGTCCAACACCGACAACTACCCGTGGTGGTCGAACTACAACACACCGACGGGAGCGACGAACCTCATCAACTTCGCGAGGTTCGACGATCGCGCGACCCAGGATGCCCTGGACGCCGGCCGGGGCGCGTCGACCCTCGCGGACGCGAAGAAGGCCTATACGAGCTTCAACCAGGCGTTCGCGGCCCAGAACTACATCACCCCGATGTGGTGGGACGTGTGGGCGATCGGGTACCTGCCCGAGGTGACCCTGAACCTGCCGCCGCTGCCCGACGGCGGGGGCAAGCCCCTGTTCGTCTACGGCCGCATCCCGGTCCTCGGGCTCAGCTCATCGAACTGACCCAGGCCTGGGAGCCCGGCAGGAGCCCCTCAGGGCAACCCGCCGAGGTTGACAGGCGCTCCGGGGCTTCTAGAGTGCGCAGACGTGACCGGCGCCACACGTACGGTCGCGACATCAGACTCACAGACCTGCTCACAGCACCGCTCTGACAACGCCCATGGGGGAACCATCGTGACCGAGTCGAACCGGCACGCATCACGTCGCCGCTGGACGCGCCTGAGCGCGGCCGCGGTGGCGATCGCACTCGTGACCGTCGCCTTCACCGCGCTCGGCGGCGCGTCCGTGCGCCACCGCGCCCACCAGGC